>NZ_JBNNTG010000006.1:0-175755 GCF_050278525.1 Peribacillus sp. NPDC096540
TAACGACATAGTACATTTACGCCCATCAAAAAAATGAGAATATGGTGGGCTTATTTAAGTATGGCCTTTCACTAAAGTAATTTCATACAAAAAAATGAGAATATGGTGGGCTTATTTAAGTATGGCCTTTCACTAAAGTAATTTCATACAAAAAAGCTGCCGTAAAGACAGCTCTGATCTTCAGCTAACGCACCTGTTATCCCCTATAGTGAAATCCACTTTTATTCCCCCTAATAAAATAAAAATAGTGCCAACTTCTCTTTGATAGAAATCGGCACTTCGTTTATTCGCTATTATCGTGACGCTTTAGGCGGTTGGCACACGTCACATTTACGTTGGTTTTTATTTTTAAATTTCGTAAATGTTTTTTCAAAGTTGCTACCACATGTACATTTAAATAGTAACTTTTGAGAAAAACCGTGATATTCCGTCGTTAGCAACTTACTTTCCGAATTGTTCTCTACAAATTCTTTAATTTTACCTATCGTCCATTGTTTATTCATTCTCTTACACCTCCATATTTTATCGCTATGCGGAGGCTTTTCTTGGCATCCGTTCAAAAGTGGTAATTATCCTAGGTTGTCCATTATAACATGAGCTGGCACTCAATTAAACAGATGGAAGGTATCTTACTAAACTAATCTGCCCCGATAGTTCATCAAAAAAATCAACAAAACCCTTTAACAGAGCCTTTTGAAAAGCGTTCTGGTTTAATCGTATAAGATACATGGCACTTACATCCAATGCTATGAAATAACTTTTCGGATGCAAGCTCTACAGGTATTGCAGCTACTTTTTACTAATGTAAGTAGAATTGTCTAATTAGGAGTGGATTAAAAATGGTGAGTGATTTATGTATTTATTGTTCAGATAGAGAATAGTATTCGGTAAAGGTTGATTTTTAAGGATTAAGCAAACTTAATATCAGGAGGAAAAAATGGTTGATAATAGTTATGAGAAACAACAACTGAAAAAACTCAGGACTTTTATTTATATGACGATAGCATTACTTTTTTCAATGATATTTATAATTGTTAGCTATTTAATTTTGTATTTTCCTTCCTATGATAAGTATTTTAGACCTTGCATATTTTTCACCAAAACTCGCAATTTTTTCATTCTTGATTTCTATTGTATTTTCTGTGTTAGCCATAAAAAATCTCTTTGGTAAGATATTGTTAGTAGTAGACATATTTCTAATGCTATTTATGATTTTTTATGGACCATAAATAGATGCAAGAAGATTAACTTTGATGACGACAATGAAAGCTTGAGAAAACCCTTCATTCACCTATTAAAGCTCCTTGTTGAGAAGCAGATGGAGTAAATTGGCGGGAAAGAAACCCTAAGATATATTCTTTATCCCTCTAAATATCAGCGGGTATGGGTCGCCACAGTCATTTGAATTACCCCTTCATTCATAAATTACAAATCAGGAATCCACAACTGATTATGATTTATTCAAAATCAGCCAATAACTTTAACATGGCCTAATAATAAATAAGACCACACATATTAGACATATCTAAAATGTGTGGTCCTTTTACTGTCTACTGTGTTACTTATCTAACCTAAATATAAATTTCTAAGGGCCTTTTTTATTATCATTATTAATGTGGGGAATCACTGGCTATTTTGCTTATGAGAGAGCGACTGAAGCAGCGAATCAGACCCAGCCTGAAACTTTCCGAAGCTGAGAGAATCACGTGCATAAATAACAAACTAGAAACCGGATTGAATCGGGTAACAGCAGCAAACTGCTGAAACCAAATCGGCCACCGGTGCCAGAATTATAACAGCCTAAGTAGAGCCTGCGCACCTGTTAAGATAAGCCCTATTATAAAACCACAGACTGCTCCGTTCACACGAATCCATTGTAAGTCTTTTCCTACACCATTTTCCATCATATCAATCAGCGTTTCATTGTCTAGCTTATCTAAATTTTCTTGTACAAGATTACCGATCTGCGTATGATTATTTTCAATGAGAACAGTAATTTGTTTCTGTATCCAATTATCAATGTGGGTGCTATTTTCTTGTATGTTGTCTAGTATGTGATGAATCATTGGAGTCAGGTAAGCATCCATGAAGTGTTCATCTTCTACGAAATCTAATGCATCTTGTTGAATTTGTTGAAGACTTCCCATTATTGTTTCCTCAGGCTCCCATTTTGTTAGAAGTTGTTTTTTCCATTTTTCAACCCCTTCTAACAGCTCCTGGTTATGGTTAATGCCTTGTATCTCTTTCCTGATATATAAGATTAAAGCCTCTCTATTTGGTTCTTCCTCGTTTTGTAAATTATTTATAACACTTAATAAAAGGTTTTGTATGATATTTCCAAGTTTCTCTTCGTTAAGTAGACTTTGAATGGATTTAACGGCAAACTGAAGCATACCATCTAGTTCAATCTTACTAAGTACATCCATGGAAACAGTACCTAGTTGGTGACTGGTTTGTTTTTCTCTTAACCAATCTTCAGCTTTTTTCAAAACATGATCTAAAGCTTTTTTATCAAATTGTTCATTAAGTAGCTGTGAACTTACTAAATGAAGAAACTTACTCATTTCTATGTTAGAAAGTGATGCTTCAATTTTTTTTGCAACGAAAGGTGTAATTTTTTCAATATCTATATAACAAATCATTTGCTTGATAAGTTTAATAAGGACTTTTCTAAATGTATCACTTTGTATCTCTTTTACTAAAATAGGGATCAACTTTTCTGTAAAAGGAATATGCTTTACTTTGTCTTGAATACTTTCCTTAGAAAGCCAGTCATTTTTTAACATCGAAACAAGTGCATTTGTCATTCTTTTACGATTATTGGGCAAAAGAGCTGTATGAGGGATTGGTAATCCAAGCGGATGGCGGAATAATGCAGTGACTGCAAACCAATCTGCTAATCCACCGACTAGACCTGCCTCAAACCCTCCATGTAATAAATCTAACGGCAACGAACCTTGAAATGGAGTGGTTGCAATATAACCCGCCCCCATGATCATTAATGAATATCTAGCAATTTTTCGTGACGATTTTATTTTTGGTGACATTATATTCCCTCATCCTTAAAATGAAATTCAATTACTATAACCAAGTCATGAGCAAGAGCTTTATGTCTTACTTTTATCTAGTAGTATAGCAGGTAGTTCAAAAAAATACCCCCAACATAGGCAGTAAGTTCATTTATTCAGGGGAAAGGCATTTCACATATTAGGTAATGAAACCTAAAAATGCATCTAAATATGAATTGGACCTATAATCATGAATATTCACTACGGCAGATACGATCAGAACGATAGAAATGACAAATACTAGAGGCAAAGCCTTTGCACCAGCCTCTGCTTGTTTGCCGAAAACATTTTAACAACAAATCCAAGTATCAGTGGGATAATCACCACTTGAATGATAGAAATAAATAATGACTAATATTAACCCATTTACTTGCCAAGAGCAGAATAAGCAGGGGAGTTACGATAGGTATATGAAAAAAGCGAACAAGGCTTTTAAAAACTTTGTTCGTTTTTTTCTTTAGATAGGCCTGCATATTATTGGCAAACTAATTTATAAGGAAAGTAATCACCGGTTTTCTAGAGCACTAGTCAGTATTTGTTGTTTTAAATGCTCAATTATTGCTATTGTATGAATAGCTAGGGTTATTAAAAGAAGTGGAGATGTGGTTTCTTTGATACATATATTAATTGCTGATGATGATCGTCATATTAGAGAATTATTAAAATTTCACTTAGAAAAAGAAGGGTACATGGTGTTCAAAGCGAAGGATGGAAATGAAGCTTCATCAATACTAGAGAAAGAACGAATCCATCTTGCTGTTGTAGATATTATGATGCCATATAAAAACGGACTGGATCTTTGTAAGGAAATACGGGGTCAATATGATTTACCCGTTATTTTACTGACGGCTAAAGATCAACTTATTGACAAAGAAAAAGGATATTATGCTGGTACTGATGATTATCTCGTAAAACCATTTGAACCAAGAGAGCTGTTGTTTCGAATTAAAGCTCTTTTGCGCAGGTATCGCATGGTTAATTCTGAACTAATTTCCTTGAATCAAACGATTATTGATCGTAAAAGTTACGAAGTGAGGATACAGGGAAATACATTACTTCTGCCACTCAAGGAATTTGAGCTATTAGCTCAATTAGGAAGTTTTCCTGATCAGGTTTTTACGCGTGATCAGCTTATTGAACTGGTTTGGGGTGCTGATTTTGAAGGAGATGATCGGACGGTTGATGTTCATATAAAACGGTTACGTGAACGATTCACCGAAAGGACCGATGATTTTGTGATAAAGACTGTCCGTGGCTTAGGTTATAAACTGGAGGTCAATAAGAAGTGAAAACACTTTATTTCAGGATTGTCATTCAAACCATTTTGATCATGGTGCTTGCCAGTGTCATCGCTTTTATAATTTCCAATGTCTATTATCATAAGGTTCAGAAACCACACAATGGCGAGAAGATAAGCAAAGTTGCTGGTGAGATCGTCTCTTTATATGAAGAAAATCCAGGTCAGGATATTGATGCGTATTTAAATCATATAGCAGGATTGCACTATCAAATGTATTTATTTAATGAGCAGGGTGAAGGGACTTTATATGGGGAGCCGTTTCGGGAAACAGCTTTGGATTCAGACACGATTTCAGGAGTTTTGAACGGGAAAACCTATCAAGGGATAGCTAATTATAATAATGGACTATTTATTACGGGTTTTTTTGAGGATGTATTAATCAATAGCGTTGGGGTCCCAATTAATGTGGATGGCGAGAAATATGCCTTGTTTGTAAGGCCGAATATAGAACTGCAGTTTGGAGAGTTCCGCTTTTACCTTTCTGTTTTGCTCGTACTTACGCTCCTACTCAGTTTTTTATTTGTTATTATTAACACGCGTTTCATTGTTAAGCCAATTACGAAATTAACAGAGGCTACAAAGAGAATCGCTGATGGGGATTATAGTAGTAAATTGAATGTCTCCCGCAGTGATGAAATTGGGGATTTGGCCCAACATTTCTCGAAAATGACTCAAAGTATACAGCGGTTAGATGATATGAGACAGGAATTCGTTTCAAATGTTTCTCATGAAATTCAATCTCCGCTCGCATCTATACAAGGTTTTTCTCAAACCCTTCAATCGGAGGAATTGACAAAGGAACATAGAAATAAGTACTTGTCTATTATTGAAAAAGAGAGCCGGCGCATGTCCTTGTTGAGTAAACAGCTCCTAATGCTTGCTTCCTTGGATAAAGAGGATGACCCGCTGCAACGGTCTAGTTTTGATTTATCACAACAAATAAGGCAAGTGATGTTTATGTTGGAATGGAATTGGCGTGAAAAAGATATGGTGATTGAAATGGATTTACCATCAACCATCATTTCTGCTGATGAGAAACTATTAAACCAAGTATGGACCAATTTGATAACCAACAGTATTAAATACTCCGAAAGCGGCAGTTCGATCGATATTCGGATAAAAAATATAGGCAGTCTTGTTGAAGTGATGATCGCGGACACGGGGATGGGAATTCCAGAAGAAGACCTCCCTTATATCCTGGACCGCTTTTATAAAGTCGACAAAGTGCGAAACCGGAGTGAAACAGGTAGTGGCCTAGGACTTTCTATAACGAAAAAGACGGTTGAACTTCATGGAGGAACAATTGAGGTTCAAAGCGAACTTGGCAAAGGGACCACTTTTTATATCCGGTTGCCCTTTATGTAATCTTTCGTTCATCTTCCATTCATATTGATTGATTACAATCAATTCATACCGATTGAACGTCAAGCACATTATGACATTAGGTTCATCTCAATCGGTAACAAAAGGAATGGGAGATGAAATAATGTTTTTAGCAATACGTGAACTAAAACATTCAAAGTTACGTTATCTGCTTATTGGATTAATCATGATTTTGGTCGCTTTGCTTGTCTTTATTATTTCAGGATTAGCTAATGGACTATCTTCAGATAACGCTTCATCTATACAAAACATGAATGCCGACTATTTCGTTATGGAGCATGACTCTAAAAATAAATTGAACCGATCGATCATATCCATGGAAAAGCTAGATGAAATCCGTGATTCGTCGGATGTTAAAGCTGCCGAAGGTCTTGGGCAAATGATGACCACATTGAATAAAATCGGCTCAACGGAAAAAACCGATGTCACGATTTTCGCGACCAATGCCAATGGTATATTAGCACCGAAGGTCATTGAAGGAAGGAACTATAATAATAAGAAACAAGGTGAAGTTGTTGCTGATCGTTCTTTAAAAGAGGTTGGCTATAAATTAGGTGATTCATTAAAAGATGACATGTCAGGAAAAGTATTAACCATTGTTGGTTTTACTGAAAAGCAGTCTTACAGCCATTCACCGGTAGTTTACATGAATGTTAAGGGATGGCAGGAGATTAACCCAGCATTGAAAAATCAAGGGAATGATTCAATCAGCACGATAGCCGTGCAAATGGATTCAAAGGCAGAAGAGAATGTACGTGAATCATTGCCTGAAGACCTAACGCTCATTTCGAAAGATGAATCACTTCAGAGTATACCAGGGTTCAAAGAGGAACAGGGTACATTGACGATGATGATTGCCTTCTTGTTTGTTATTGCAGCATTTGTTTTGGCAGTGTTCTTCTATGTCATTACCTTACAAAAAACGAATCAATTTGGTGTCCTTAAGGCACTTGGAGCTAATACGAGTTACCTTGCAAAAAGTATAGTTGGTCAGGTTATGCTACTTGCTGTGGCTTGCATTGCTATTAGTGTTGCACTGACATATGGTGTCACTTTAATTATGCCAGAGGGAATGCCATTTGAGTTAAGTACCAGTCTGGTTATTAAATATTCCGTTTTACTATTATTTGTATCGGTATTAGGTTCACTGTTATCGCTATATCGGGTAGCGAAGATTGATGCGATTGAAGCAATAGGGAGGGTATCGTAATGGGGGATAAACTATTATTTGACAACGTCAGTAAGATTTACGGTGAAGGCAATAATAAGGTGACAGCCCTTGACCATATTTCCCTAAATGTAAAAGCGGGTGAATTTGTGGCCATCGTAGGCCCATCAGGCTCAGGAAAAAGTACTTTTCTTTCTATTGCAGGTGCTTTACTTTCTCCGAGTAAAGGTCGCCTACTGTTGAATAATGAGGATATTACATCACTATCTCCAAAGGAATTGACACGCGTACGCCTTGAGAAGATTGGGTTTGTTTTTCAATCGTCGAATCTGGTACCATATCTTTCCGTACGAGATCAGCTTCTACTTATTTCTGAATTGATTGGTCAACGCGATAAGAAAGCAGTAAAAAAAGCAGAAGAATTGCTTAGCAACCTTGGACTCGGACATCGTGCAGATCACTTACCAGAAGCACTGTCGGGCGGGGAACGTCAACGTGTAGCCATCGCCCGTTCGTTGATGAATGATCCTGAAATCATTTTAGCGGATGAACCAACCGCAAGTCTTGATTCCAAAAGAGGCAGGGATGTTGTTGAAATGCTTGCTCATGAGGTGAAGTCAAGAAATAAAGCGGCCATCATGGTAACGCACGATGAAAGAATGTTAGATTTATGTGATCGAGTGGTCAATATTACAGATGGCAAGGTTTTCGGGTGAAAAAGTTAAACGTAAAACACTTTCTCATGATTTGAGTAATTACAATAAGCGCTGATATATTCCGAGTAACAGATAAATAGGCCGCCGCTTCTCCAAAGGAATTAGGAGAGGTGGCGGCCTGAATTTTTGAAACCTTGTTTAGTTAAATTCAAAAACAAGATGAACTTTACTATTTGAGAAAAACTAATCCTAATGGACAGCGAGCAGCTGAATACTAGATGGAACTAGTAGTCGATAGTTGGACTACAATTATGTAAGGAATTTATATGCGGCTATAAGAAAAGGATACTATGTTGGTATCCCAGTCCGTTTTTTTTGGATTAAGTTGTGAGGGTTGCATGTTTTTTTATCTTAAAAAACAAACAGTGATAGGTTGCTTTCACGCCTGAATCATTTCGGTATTCTGTTTCGTATATGTTGATTAACTCTCGAAAAAAAGAAGGGCGTTGGCAGTAGTTTTCTTTGTTGCTGTTAGCTGCACCAATTTTTTTAATTGAAGTAAAAAATTCACGTACTGTCTGAAAGTACTCTAGTTCAAGCATTTCTATTTCTGTTATTTCAAATGGTGAAACTGTTGAAAAAGTGATTGCTTCTTTACAAACTTGAGATAATTCTTCAAGAGAGTAAAACTCTTGGCCTGGTGAACTATCAATGGACAGTTGAAGTTTTTCTTTGGAACGTTCATAGCACATGTGGAGCTCTTGAAAGGTTTTAATTCCAAAGGTTGAAAATATCAGGCTTCCTTTAGTCGTTAATCGTGTAAACAATTTTTCAAGGGTTGCAGGAAGATTATTCAGCCATTGAAACGTTGCATTAGAAATAATTAAGTCGTAATTTTCATTAAGCGTCATTTCTTCGATATCAGCACATAAAAAAGTAACACGGTCTTCCATTGTTATTCCTTTCGCCACTTCAACCATTCCTGGTGCTAAATCAACAGCGGTAATAGAAGCATTAGGAAATGTTTTAACGAGTAACCTGGTTAAGTAACCAGTGCCGCAGCCAATTTCAAGAATGTTAATTTTTTGATTGCTGTTTTTTTGAGGAAGTAAATCTACTAATTGTTTCGCCATGTTTTTTTGAACATTGGCATACGCAGCATATGTTTTCGCATGTTCACTGAACCGCTTACTTAACAATTGTTTATCAATCATGAATGTACTCCTTTTTGAATAAATGCTTTAATAAGCTGCACACATTCCTGTGATTTTGGGAAAAATGGAATATGACTTGTTTCTTCTATAATATGATAATTAGCTTTTTCCCCTAGATTTTCAGCAATGAAAGAAGGGGCTTCAATTGGACAAATTTTGTCTTCACTCCCATGAATCAATAAATAAGGGGTTTCAATCTGGTCGAGCTTTACTCTAACATCTTTCTGAAGTAAATAATCCAAACCTATAAGTAGAGAAGACACGTTATCTCCATGAAACTCGCGTTGAATCATCTTGGTAAATTGGTGGTAAAAACCTTCTTCTTTTTCAGATTCGGAAAACATTGCTTCATAGAAAGAAGTCAAAGTCTTCTTTTTATCTCGTTGTAGTTGTTTCTTCATACGCTCTACTATGCGTGGATCCCAGCCAAATGAATAGTTTTCATCCGTTGTAAACCGACTTGTTCCGCCAATAAGTATAAAACCTATTATTTTTTCTCGGTACGAACTTACAAGTTCAAGTGTTACTAGAGACCCTAATGACCAACCAAGTAAAAACACAGGACCATCAATAGTAGAGACTGTGTCTATGACTCGTTCTTCAAAGTCATTAAGTGTTTTAATATCTCTCCATTCTATAAATGAAAGGTGAAATACTTCAGACAGAGGTTTGATTAAGGGTTGAAACGCTCCTTTTTCCATTCCCCAGCCAGGAAGCATGACTAAATTTAGCTGTTTCATTCAATAACACCCATTTCTTTTCCAAAAATTGAATCCTTTTTAACTGCCCATTCAAGATCTTGTTTATTGAGAAGAGCTGCTACAGCCTTCATTTTTACTTCCCAGTGCAATTGTTTTTCGATGTGAATGACAATTCTCCTTTTGTTATATGTTAACTAAAAGTAATTTTAGTTAACATATAAAATCATCTAATCATGACTCCATGAAACTGTCAAGCTTTGAAAAGGAACATAACTCGAGATAATATAAATCATCATTAATAATTAATTTATTCGTAGATAATGAAGACCTCGATGGATTCCGAGTATCTAATGGCGGGAGAATATAACTAATCATGATGGCAAATAAGATTCTTTGGAAAGGAACTAGCTGCAGATTAAAAAGAAATCTTAAGTGGTATGGGCTCGAATTGATGAAATTCAGATCATTTTTTCACTTTATTGAGTAGCGGAAAATTGATGCTTTTAAACCAATTGGGAGGGTAGCGTAATGAGTTAAAAACTAACATTTGATAATGTCAGTAAGTTTTAAGGAGAAGGAACTAATATGGTGACTGCTCATGACCGTATTTCTCGATTGTGGCCATCGTTGGCCCATCAAGCTAGGTAAAAGTACTTTTCTTTCTATAGCAGGTTCTTCTTTAACTGAATTGAATTATTTTAATAACAAAGAAAAGCTACTGTAATCCAATTGGACAGTAGCTTTTTTCTTTTTTCGGCTAGTGTCTAAAAATCTAAACCAAAAATTAGTGCCCTTATTATGCATTAGGCTTGTTCATTTAAGATATTCTAACCTCCAAGGTATTCTTTTTGTTAAACCTTCAAATCTTTGAAGGATTAAGTGGAATTCCATGTTACTATAGAGCAGTGAAATTAACCTATTTCTTTTCACATTAACAATTACATAAAGGAAGGTAATTAAATATGAAAAAGATTTCTTTAGATGTTTTATTTATATTAATAGGAGCTTTTATTTTCGCTTTGGCAATAAATCTTTTCGTTATTCCCAATGAACTTGGTGAGGGAGGAGTCACGGGGATAACTATCATTTTATTTTATCTTTTTGAATGGTCACCAGGGCTGTTAAGTTTGATCATTAACGCTTTCCTGCTCATTGTCGGTTATAAATATCTGTCGAAAATGACAACGATTTATACCATCATCGCCGTTGCATTCAACTCGCTTTTCCTTCATTTAACCGAAAGTTGGAATATTTCTTCCGATGAAATGGTCATCAATGCGATATTTGGCGGGGTTTTTGCCGGAGCAGGGATCGGTATAATCATTCGTGTTGGAGGCACGACTGCCGGTACAACGATCCTAGCCCGAATTACGAATAAATATTTGGGATGGAGCTTAAGTTATGGACTTCTGTTTTTCGATTTAATCGTTGCGTTCTCATCTTATTTCATCATTGGCGCAGAAGGTCTGATGCTTACTATCCTAATGCTTTATATTGGAACAAAAACGATGGAATTCATCATTGAGGGATTGAACCCGAAAAAAGCGATTACCATCATATCAAAAGAAGCAGATCAGATTGCAAAACAAGTAACCGTATTGATGGATAGAGGGGTGACTGTTTTTAGTGGTCATGGATACTATACAAAAGACTCCAAAGAAATCCTATATATTGTTATTAGTAAGCAAGAGGTACTCAAGTTAAAGAGAATTGTACAGTCTACTGATAAAAGTGCTTTTATAGCCATACATGATGTTCGTGATGTATTTGGGGAAGGATTCTTAGATATTTCGAAGTCTTAAAACCATATTGAGGAGCCAAATGAGGCTCCTTTTAATTGTGAGAAATCCTATATAGTATTTTTGAAACATTTGATTTGAAACTAAGGAAATAAATGCAAAGAGCCTAAATAGGCTTTTTTTATTTTTCCAAAAGGAGAAAAATCTGTAAATTAAGAATAATTTGTTATATTATGTAAGTAAGAATCCAAACACCCTGAGGAGTGCAGCCATTAAATATGGAGGTGTGTCCAATATGATCCTTTTAAAAGTGGATGACAGAAAGTTTGGGAAAAGCAATATCAAGTACAGCATAGTTGATAAGGAAACGAATGAACTGATCATTAGTGGTGTATTTGAGGAATTTGGACAAGCAAGTGATAAATATTATGAACTGAAGGATGAGTATGGTTCATCCAATGTGAAGATGGTATTGAAGTGAATAGAGGGGAGCCTTTGGGTTTCCCTATTAAAACTTGCTAAGAAAGTATAATGCCCATTACGAAAAAATTTTATAATCAAATAAAGGAATAATCTTAGGTTTGTGAATCATATAAATAGGTAGACAAGGCTTATATCATACGTATTATTTACAAAATAATACAATTTAATTGTAAATTATGGAATTTAGTGGTAATATAAATCACACAAATGTAAACGTTTACACAAATTCTGTAAGGAGGTGATGTATAAAAGATTGGATAGAATAATAATATAGTAGATTTAGATGTGTATATTTTTTACCATTTTATGCAAACGTTTTCTTAAAATTGCATAAGATCTTATGAAAAAGGGAGAGTTGGTAGGCATGAGACGTAAAAAATGGTACGGGGGAATCTTTTCTGTTTTATTAATTTTTAGTGTAATTTTGGCTGGATGCTCTTCTTCTACAGGCGGAGACAGTAACTCTAAAGACAAAGATAAAGTGACGCTGGATATTTTTCAATTCAAAGTAGAGTTTAAGCAGCAATTTGAGAATTTGGCAAAACAATATGAAAAAGAAAACCCAAATGTAAAAATCAAGATTTCAACAGTTGGTGGTGGGAATGATTATAAATCAGCCATTACTGCGAAGTTCGCTTCCGGTGAGGAGCCATCAGTTTTTAACATTGGCGGACCAATAGATGTTGAACAATATAAAGATAGATTATCAGATTTAAAGGATACAAAGGCTGCAGCTGCTGCGCTTGATGGTACATTGGATGGCGTGGAAGAGGACGGGCAAGTTCTAGGGCTTCCATTTAACCAAGAAGGATATGGCTTGATTTATAACAAACGAATTTTTGAAGAAGCCGGAATTAAACCTGAAGAAATTACTAGTTATACAGCTCTAGAGACTGCGGTTAAAAAACTGGATTCACAGAAAGATAAATTGAAAATCGAGGCAGTTTTCGCTTATCCGGTTAAAGAGAAGTGGGTAACAGGAAACCACTTATCCAATGTCTTTTTAGCACCTGAGTTTGATGGGAATGTGTTAACTGCGAGCAAGTCGCCAACCGTTAAATTTACGGATGGAGACAAGTTTAAGCAACTGGTCGATATTCAAAATAAATATTCTGTTCAGCCGACAGCAAGTCTTGATTATTCTCAACAAGTGGAAGAGTTATTCTCGCTTGAAAAGGTTGCAATCATTCAGCAAGGAAACTGGGTGTATAACACAGTGTACGATATGGATCCTGAGTTAGCCGAAAACGGTATTGGCATTATTCCGATTCCGAATGGGGATACAGCCGCGGGGATGCCAGTTGGGGTTCCAAACTATTGGGCAGTGAACAAAAAATCAGATGAAAAAGTTCAGGAAGAAGCGAAGAAATTCCTCGACTGGATGTATACATCTGATGAAGGAAAAAAAGCTGTTTTGGAGGATTTTAAATTCATTCCAGCTTATGAAGGGTATGACGTAGAAAAAATCGCCGATCCACTTTCAAAAGAAATTTATAAATATTCACAAGATGGAAAGACGACTGGCTGGGTTTTTAATGGATATCCGGTTGGTTGGAATGATGACCTAGGTGCAAGTGTCCAAAAATACGTAACCGGTAAATTAACATGGGATGAACTTGTCCAACAAAATATTGAAAATTGGGAGAAAATTCATAGTAAATAAGTATTCCGTAAATGGGGAACAACCAATCGCCGTCGTAAGCTGTGTCGATTGGTTGTTCCTTGTTACAAGAAAGTCGTCATAGGGAAAGTCCGGTTATTAGATATTCTTCGATTTTCCATTCCAAAAATAAAACTCATTTTCTACTAATATATCATTCATAAGGAGGTCGGTTTCATTGAGAAATCGGGATGCCGCATATTGGCTGTTTTTGACACCTGTTCTTGCTGCACTCATTTTGGTGGTGATTGTGCCACTCATTTACGGATTTTATTATTCATTTACGAATTGGAACGGTCTTGGAACTCCAGACTTTATAGGACTTAAAAATTATATAGACTTGTTTACGGATAAAGGGTTTCTGGATACATTTTGGTTCACCATTAAATTTTCAGTAGTAGCTATTGTGGTAATTAATATTATCGGCTTGAGTTTGGCGCTTATCGTGACATCGAAAATTAAATCAAGCAACATACTTCGAACAGTTTTCTTTATGCCAAATTTGATTGGTGGATTGATTCTAGGTTTTATTTGGCAGTTTATTTTTATTAAAGTATTCGGCGCAATTGGTGATTTGACAGGGATTGAAGCTTTTAATGGCTGGTTGTCAACGACAGAAACCGGTTTTTGGGGTTTAATCATTTTAACGTCATGGCAAATGGCTGGCTATATCATGATCATTTATATTGCTTATTTACAAGCGGTTCCTGAAGACCTTATCGAGGCGGCTAAAATTGATGGGGCCAACAGCTTTCAACGTTTTCGTCATATTACTTTTCCGCTTGTCGCACCGGCTTTTACCGTTAGTTTGTTCTTAACGCTTTCCCACTCCTTTAAAATTTATGATCAAAATCTTTCTTTGACGAACGGAGCGCCCTATAACTCAACTGAAATGGTCGCGATGAACATTGTTAAATCCGCTTTTACCGAAAATGATATGGCATATGCGCAGGCAAAGGCTGTTATCTTCTTCGTAATTGTAGCAGCAGTTTCTCTAACACAAGTGTATATCAATAAGAAAAGGGAGGTTGAGCTGTAATGAGAAAAAAGTGGAAGCTATGGCTGGTGGGTTTCATCGGTTTCATCTTGGCATTATTATGGCTCGCTCCTTTTTATTTAATGATTGTTAATGCTTTTAAAATGAAGCGTGATATTTTTGCCGACACGCTGGGTTTGCCTAAAACTTGGACATTCGAAAACTTTACTCAAGCTTTCGAACAATTGGATTTCCTTCGGACTTTATTTAATTCTTTATTGATATCGGGCGTCAGCGTAGTAATAATTATTATCTTTTCAGCAATGGCGGCTTATGCGCTTTCACGAAATAAGAGTAAAGTCAGTTCCTTGCTTTTCTTCGTGTTTGTGGCAGCCATGTTGATTCCATTTCAATCTGTGATGATACCGCTTGTTGCCCAATTCGGACAGCTTGGGATGTTGAATAAGGCCGGGTTAATTTTCATGTATTTAGGCTTTGGTAGCAGTCTCTCGATATTCTTATATCATGGTACATTAAAAGGGATTCCCATCTCGCTTGACGAAGCAGCGAAAATAGATGGGGCGAACCGGTTTCAAGTATTTTGGTATATCATTTTTCCTTTATTAAAACCAATGTCGATTACAGTTGGAATCTTAAATGTTATTTGGATTTGGAACGACTACCTGTTGCCATCCCTTGTTATTGGAGGCGCTGGCTCGGAGACCATTCCGCTTAAATTATTCTTCTTTTTTGGACAGTATACGAAACAATGGCATCTTGCTTTGGCTGGTCTTACTTTATCCATTATCCCAGTCATTATCGCGTATTTTTTTGCTCAAAGGCAAATTATCAAAGGAATTGCGGATGGAGCCGTTAAATAACTATTTAAATATAGGGAATATTAAGCCATGTGCGGTGAACGGGAAGTGGTGATGAATATGTCTGTTACGATAAAGGACGTTGCCAAAAAAGCGAATGTTGCTCCATCAACGGTATCGCGTGTAATCCATAACAGCCCAGCAATCAGTGAAAAGACAAAGCGTAAGGTACGAAAGGTATTAAAGGAAATGGGCTATCATATGAATGAAAATGCCCGGAATTTGGTCACGAAATCCACGAAGGCTATTGGAATCGTCATGAAAAATTCAGCCAGAGAATCGCTTTACAATCCTTTTTTTCCAGAGGTTATCCGTGGCATCGGGGATTTTTGTAATAAAGAGGGATACAGTCTTTCTCTAACGACCGGTGAAACCGAGGATGATATTTTTGAAGACGTCGTGAAAATGGTTCAGGGTAGACGAGTGGACGGTATGATTGTTTTGTATTCGAAAAAGGATGATAAAGTGGTGCCCTATTTATTAAAGCAGGGATTTCCATTTGTATTGATTGGGAAACCAAGCACGAACCTGAGCGGAATCACCTTCATTGATAACGATAATGTTCAAGCAGCCAGGGAATTATCGGAGTTTGTAATCAATCTTGGTCATCAGAGAATCGCTTTTTTAGGGGGCAGCCCTGAGTTTGAAGTAATTCAAGCCCGTTTAAGAGGGTTTCAACAAGCGATGGAACAGGCCGAATTAAATGTGCCTAAGGAATATATCAAGCTGATTCCTTTAAATCGAGCAGATGGGATAAAGGCAATCAAGGAATTATTGAATCTACCGGAAGCTCCAACTGCTTTTATGGTTATGGATCTTTTATTGGGAGTACTTTTATTAGGGGTTTTGGCGGAAAAGAATTTAAAAGTACCTCAGCAAGTTAGTGTCGTCTGTTTTAATCATTCAGAGTTTATTGAATTTTTAAGTACGCCACTTACAACAGTCGATATTCATACGTATCAGTTAGGTTTTGAAGCGGCAAAATGTGTGTTTGATTTAATTGCAAATCCCGAAATGATGGAAAAAAGTATCAGGATTCCAACCAAAATTATAAAGCGAGAGTCGCATTTTGTTGTTAAAAAGGAAAATAAATGAAACATGTAGAAATGTTTTGCCAATTAATGCTTGATTTTTGTTAACATAAATTTACAATATAGATTATCACTAATAATTTTTAAAATTCATACTTTTTCGAAATGGCAAGTATGTTCTTATAATCACTGAATTTTTATTATTCCTAACGCAAACGTTTGCGTTCGAAATTAAGAGGTACTAGTTAAACATATAGAGCAAGTTGCCGACAAATTGTTATGGAGGAGATTGTTCATGAGAGTTCTAGTATGGAATGAGTATCGCCACGAAAAAGCAAAACCTGATGTTGCTGAAGTTTATCCGGATGGAATCCATGGTGCGATTGCTGCCTTTTTACAAAGCGAACAAATCGAGGTGAAGACGGCTACACTCGATGAAGAAGAGCATGGGTTAACTGAAGAGATACTGATGAAAACGGATGTACTTCTCTGGTGGGGGCATGTCGCACATGAAGAAGTTCATGATGAAATTGTCACACGGGTTCATAAGCGGGTACTCGAGGGAATGGGTCTTATCGTCCTCCATTCTGGACACTTCTCAAAAATCTTCAAACAATTAATGGGCACGACTTGCGATTTGAAATGGCGGGTAGCGGATGAAAAGGAACGGCTTTGGGTTGTTGATCCAAGTCACCCGATCGTTGAGGGAATCGGAGAATATATAGAACTTGAAAAGGAAGAGATGTACGGGGAACATTTCGATATCCCTACGCCGGACCAACTATTATTTATCAGCTGGTTTGAAGGTGGGGAGGTATTCAGAAGCGGTTGTACGTATCAGCGTGGTAAAGGTAAGATTTTTTATTTCCGGCCAGGTCATGAAACATATCCAACATACCATAATCTGCAAATACAACGGGTGATTAAGAATGCCGTTGAGTGGGTCAAGCCGGAAGTTAACAATAAATCGGTATATGGAAAAGCCGAACCGTTGGAAACTATCTCAATAAAGAGATGAAGTGAAGGAGAGAGTAGAATGGGCAGAGTGAAAGTAGGAGTCATTGGATGCGGCAGTATTGCAAAAAACAGGCATTTTCCAGAATACGAAGCGCTTCAGGAAACAGAGATAATTGCCGTTTGTGATATTGTGCAAGACCGGGCGAATGCAGCAGCACAAAGGTATAACGCACAAGCATATACTGATTATATAGAACTTTTGAAGAATGAGGAGATTGAGGCTGTCAGTGTATGTACACCAAATTACCTGCACGCCCGAATCACAATTGCTGCCTTGGAAGCAGGTATGCATGTTCTTTGTGAAAAACCAATGGCAACTTCTTTAAATGACGCAGAAAAGATGAATTTAGCTGCTGCAAAAAGCGGCAAAATATTAATGATTGGTCATAATCAGCGTTTTGTCCCCTCTCATCAAAAAGCGAAACAGCTTATTGATAGTGGTGAGATAGGGAGGGTTTACAGCTTCCGGACGGCTTTTGGACATTCCGGACCAGAGACATGGAGCGTGGACGGACGGGATAGTTGGTTTTTTAAAAAGGATCAGGCAGCTATCGGTGCTATGGGCGATTTAGGCGTTCATAAAGCTGATTTATTGCGTTATATCCTGGGAGAAGAATTTGTAGAAGTAGGGGCATTTGTAGAAACGACTGCTAAGAAAAATACAGATGTTGATGACAGTGCTGCCTGTATTCTGCGAACGGAAAGCGGTATCATTGGTACTCTCACAGCCAGCTGGTCTTATGCGAAAGAAGACAATGCGACGGTCATTTATGCGGAAAAAGCTGTGTTACGTCTTGAAGACGATCCTAAATACTCACTGATTATTCATCATGATAATGGTAAGACAGAAACCATTCAATTAGGTAGCATCCAGACAAATGACTCTGAAGGACAGCATGATTCTGAAGTAATCAGCCACTTTGTAAAATGTGTGTTAAACAATGAGGTCCCTCTCGTCTCAGGAGTTGAAGGATTAAAATCATTAAAAGTCATTCTTGGCGCGATGGAATCGAATGCATCCAGAAAAATCATCCGCTTATAAAGGGGTTAATAGTCATCATGTACAAATTAAAAATGGGAATAATCGGTGCTGGGGGAATTGCTCAAAAAAGGCATATCCCGGCTTTTCAAAAATTTCAAGACAAGGTAGTTTTATACGCAATTCAGGATATAGATGAACTGAAGGCGAGAGAAGTGGCGCGTGAATATCATATTGAAAAGGTCTTTACCAACTATGAAGAAATGTTCGCGGAAGTGGATGCTGTTACGATTGCCACGCCAAACAAGTTTCATGCGGAAATTTCTATCGCCGCGCTGCAAGCAGGTGTACATGTGTTGTGCGAAAAGCCTATGGCGATTACAACCGAGGAATGTAAAACAATAACCGAGGCTGCAAACTTATCAGGAAAAGTACTTTCAATTGCTTACCATTACCGCTTTATGAAGGAAGCTCAGGCTGCGAAGAAAATGATCCAGGCCGGTGAAATTGGTGAGCCGTATGTAGCTCGTGTACAGGCAATCCGACGTCGGAAAGTTCCTGGGTGGGGAGTTTTTACGAGTAAGGAATTGCAGGGTGGAGGAAGCGTTATTGATTACGGCTGCCATTTACTTGATTTGGCCTTATGGCTGATGGATGACCCGGAGCCGATTGAAATTGTAGGTTCGACATATAATTATGTCAGTAAGGGTGTGGATCAGGTCAATCTATGGGGCAATTTCGATGCCTCTGTATTTGAAGTAGATGATCATGCAACCGCGTATATCAAATTTGCCAACGGTGCATCTTTATTATTCGAAACATCATGGGCCGCGAATATCCGTGAAGAAGCAACAGTCTTGAGTTTATCCGGAACGCAGGGCGGACTGGATGTGTTCCCGTTAATTTTGAATCAGGCAAAACACGGTATGCTTTTAAATAGCGAAGCGGTATGGATGCCAGGAGAGGATACACCGGATCTCCAACAAGCCGAGAATTTTATTGATAGCTGCCTTGGATTTGCAGAACCATTGGTAAAACCGTCGGAGGCCATGAAAGTTTCGAAGATAATTGAAGCCATTTATCAAAGCTCAGCAAGTGGAAAAGTTATGAGCATCTACTAATGAAAAGGTGAGGTGGGGCTAGTGAAGTTAGGAATTTTTACAGTACTATTCGCACAAAAATCATTCGAGGATATGCTTGATTATGTGGCAGCCTCTGGTTTAAAAACAGTTGAAATCGGTACAGGCGGGTATCCAGGTAATGTCCACTGTCCGCTGGATGAACTGTTGGAAAGTGAAGAAAAGCGTAAAAAATACTTGGAATCTATTCAAACAAGAGGCCTAACTATCAGTGCATTCAGCTGCCATGGCAATCCCATCTCTCCAGATGAACCATTTGCCAAAGAAAGCGATGAAACGCTCATTAAAACAATCAAACTTGCGTCCTTACTGAATGTCCCAGTCGTCAATACATTTTCCGGTACTGCGGGTGATCATGAAGGAGCCAAATATCCAAACTGGCCTGTTGCCCCATGGCCGAATGAGTATACAGACGTTTTGAAATGGCAATGGGAAGAAAAATTGATTCCTTATTGGAAAAAAACAGCGGCAATTGCTGATGAACATAATATAAAAATCGGACTCGAACTGCACGGAGGCTTTCTCGTTCATACACCTTACACCTTGCTAAAACTTCGGGAAGCTACATCGGACGCAATCGGGGCTAACCTTGACCCAAGCCATCTCTGGTGGCAGGGGATCGAACCGGTGGGAGCCATCAAAATCCTAGGGAAAGCGGGAGCAATCTACCACTTCCATGCAAAAGACACATACTTGGATCAGGATAACATCAATATGTATGGACTTACCGATATGCAGCCATATGGAAACATCCAAACCCGTGCCTGGAACTTTCGTTCGGTGGGCTGCGGCCATAGCCTTCAGGAGTGGTCCGACATCATGAGTGCACTTCGCACATATGGCTATGACTATGTCGTTAGCATTGAACATGAAGACCCGCTCATGTCAGTTGAAGAAGGTTTTCAACGTGCAGTAACCAATTTGAAAACTGTCCTTATCAACGAAAGCCCCACTGATTTATGGTGGGTGTAAAATATGACCGATAACGAGCAGCCTTAAGCGGGTTGCTTTTTTTTTGGAATTCACGAGTAAATCATCGGAATTCACGAGTAAATGCGTAAAATTCACGAGTAAATGCGTAAAATTCACGAGTAAAATAGTCAATTTCACGAGTAAATGCGCAAAATTCACGAGTAAATAAGCAAAATTCACGAGTAAAGTTAAAATCCTTTGTTAAAAAGTCTGGAACAATGAAAAAAAGGGTGCCCCCGAACCCAGGGGCATCCTTCCTTAGTTATCTCTGCCTAGGAGTATAATCCAACTCCGTATACAGTTCCGTCAATTCATCCTTTGTTAGGTCGCGCCATTGTCCGAGGGCTAACCCGTCTAAATGGATGTTCATGATCCGAATTCGATGTAAATCGCGGACCTCATAGCCTAGCGCTGAGCACATACGGCGGATTTGTCTGTTCAATCCTTGCATTAATGTAATGTTAAACGTATATCTGTTCAGCTGTTCGATCTTGCAAGGCAGTGTCTTCGTACCTAGAATCTCCACGCCGGATGCCATATCTTGTATGAAAGAAGAGGTAAGTGGCTTATCCACAGTTACAATGTATTCCTTTTCATGCTTATTCTCTGCACGTAGAATTTCATTCACGATATCTCCATCATTTGTAAGCAGGATGAGGCCGCTTGAGTCTTTGTCAAGACGTCCAATATGAAAAATCCTTAGTGGATGATTAACAAAGTCTACAATATTTCCTTTAATATGTTTTTCAGTGGTACTAGTAATGCCTATCGGCTTATTCAGAGCAATATAGACATTTTGCTGTTCTACTTTTATGGGTTTGCCATCAACTCGAACATCATCGCCTGGTTTAGCCTGACTGCCAAGCTCGGCTACAGAACCGTTAATCGTTACTCGGCCTTCGGCAATCCATTTATCCGCGCCTCGTCTCGAAGTAATCCCGGACTCACTAATATATTTATTGATCCTCAACTAAAGCACACCTTTACATTCAGATTTTCTTCTTTAAAGGATAACGTAAATCACGCTGGATAGACAAGGGGGAAAGACAAGAAAGCGTTCATGGATTCGATTTTCTGATTACTTTTACATGGTCTTCGTGACAGCTAGTTGTTGCTTTTTCTTTTTACTTGTCAAATAGACGCCAGTGAAGACAAGGAGCCCGCCCAGGATTTGGACGATAGTAATCGATTGTCCTAAAATCAGGCTTAGAATGGCGGTAAAGACGGCAATCAGATTAAGATAAATTCCAGCCTGGCTGGCATTGATATGCCGAAGCGAAATGTTCCAGAAAATAAAGGAGCCGACGGATGGGAAGATTCCAATATATAAAAGTCCTGTGATTGCTTGGCTACTTAAATCAAAGTTCAGTCCTGAGCCAATGGCAAATGGAGCAACGAGAATCAATCCGAGAAATACAGAAACGGCTGTGGCTGAAATAATCGGAATGTTTTTCAGCTTTTTCCCGATTATTGAATAGAAGGTCCAAACAAGAATAGCCAGAATCATCAACAGGTCGCCTTTATTATAAGTGAGATGGAAAATTTCCAGGAGATGACCTTTTGTTAAAACTAATAATACTCCGAATAATGAAATGATAAGACCTAGTACATGATGGATTGAAATTTTCTCCTTTAACAGCAATGCAGAAAAAAGAACGATTAATGCAGGATTAATTGAATTGACAAGAGCTGCATTCATGGATGTTGTGTAGGTCAGAGCCCAATAAAGGAAAAAATTATAACTGATGATGCCGAGTATGCCCATTATCAAAAGGACTTTCCAGGCTTTCCATACACTTTTCCAGTTTGGTTTTTCAATCCAATGGGCTAGTGGGAATAATAAGAAAACGGCAATTAGCCAGCGGGTAAATGTTAGTTGGATTGGTGAAAGTTCGGTCACAACGTATTTGCCAAATATGTAATTACCGGCCCAAAACAGATTGGCCAAGATGAGAAATAAGAGAATATAGGTTTTTTTCATAAGGTAGCCTCTTTCTGAATTAAACGAATATTCACTAAATATATCAAAATAGAAAAATGTAAGCAATCTAAAAAGAGAAGCAGATTTAATAGGAGACTATGAATCAGTAATTGCTGGAGGAGTAATTTGGAAATTAGCAAAAACATTAATATATTCTTATTTTGGCGGATTTGAGGAAAACTTTAAAAAATATTTACAATAAGTAAGTCTATGGTACTATAAAGGTGAATAATTTATATATTATTAAGAGGTTTGGGTATATAAAGTCATGTTTGGAAAATGACTATATAATTTTAGGATTTCTTTTCAGACGTATATTTTGTTCCATACTCAAAAGTTATCTTACACAAGGGTAGATTCACAGATAAATATATAAAAGAAGATGGCAGTATTTTATTGTTTGATAATGCTAAAAAGTCCCAAAGTATAGCCATTCAATAAAATAGAAGGTGGGAGAGGTAATAAAAGTATATTACCTCTTTTTTGATGAATAGGAGGAAGTGAAAGCTTTCTTCTATTTTGTAACCATTTTTCGACAATCTTATTATATCGAAGAACGAGATGGTTTCACCTTTTAATCACTATGTTAAATAATCTAATGGTTCTTACATATAATCACTACAGCCAACTTATTGCTCACTAATTGTGTGGGTGCGAAGTTGATTAAGTAAATAAAGATTATTAAGGAGTTCTTATGAACAAAGCTGTTGTCTTTAGAAGTGTTACGAAGCGTTATAAAATGTATAAAAATAATTCTGAGAAGTTTTTGGATTTGGTTTTGCCCAGAGGTTATGGGGAAGATTTTTTTGCTGTACAGAACATTAGTTTTGTGGCAGAAAAGGGTGATGTGATTGGAATTATTGGTGTAAATGGAGCAGGGAAGTCGACTTTATCAAATTTAATTACGGGTGTTGTTCCTCCTAGTGAGGGGAGTGTTGAAATTAAAGGGGAAGCGTCTTTGATTGCCATTGCATCTGGATTAAATAATCAATTGACAGGTAGGAATAATATTGAACTGAAATGTTTAATGGTAGGATTTAACAAAAAGGAAATAGAGGAATTGATGCCTGAGATTATTGAATTTGCGGAGCTTGGGAAGTTTATTGATCAGCCGGTGAAGAAATACTCAAGTGGTATGAAATCGAGGTTAGGGTTTGCTATTTCTGTAAATATCGATCCTGATGTTTTGGTCATTGATGAAGCTCTTTCTGTTGGGGATCAGACTTTTGCCGAAAAGTGCTTGAATAAAATTAATAGTTTTCAAGAAAGAGGGAAGACGATCTTTTTTATCAGTCATTCAATTGGTCAGGTGAAAAAATTCTGTAAAAAGGCGATATGGATGGAGGCAGGAGAGATAAAGGCGTATGGGCCAATCGAAGAGGTAGCGCCCGCTTATGAGAAGTTTTTAAAAGACTACAAGGAATTGTCTCCTGAAGCAAAAAAGAACTTTAAACAAATGATTATGGAAAAGAGAAACAAGCTTAACAGAGCTATCGATGACAATGGTGGGATGATCACGAGAACTGATGTTTATAAGAAACAAATGAAAAGAAAAGCTAAGGGAAAAAGAAAAAGGCTTATAGCCAGTGCTTTTTTAGCGATAGGAATTATAACGGCGGCTCTTCTTTTTTCACAATTGGAGAGTCTTTTTGCCATTATTCAGAAAGAACAAAATGGTCAGGATCTTAAAATTGCAGAATACCCGGATAAACATGTAGGTTCTAGTACTGATGCACCAATCCCAGAAGAAAAGGACATTCGATATGTGAATGTTAATGCAGGATATGTTAGAGATAATCCGGATTTGTCGAAAAGTGAAAAAATAAGTATGGTGATTTTTGGAGATTATTATATTATCGAAGAAATTCAAAAAGATCCAGTGGAAGATTTCAATTGGTTGAAAATTATGAAAAATGAGCAATCTGTTTGGGTAAGTGAACAGATTATGTCCAAGGAAGTTAATACGATTGAAGAAGAGCAGTTATTTGAGAATATTAGTAATATGTTTCAGGTAGATAACCTTGAACAATTATTATCGTTCATTGGGCAAAGTAAAGATGAAAGTAACGCCACTGAATTAAATGAAATTGTGAAGTTTACCTATACCGATGATGAACACATAAAAGGGATAAGTATAGATACTAATCAACAAAGTAGGTCTATCGAAGAAATGATTGAATTGTTTGGTACTCCAAGTATACAGCTTGTGCACAAGGCGATTCTATATCATGGGGAAAAATATGATGCTATTTTCTATTTTAATGATAGGGGATTGCTGCAAGAAATATTGATTAAATAGGGGGTTAGCCAACAGGTCATCTGTAAAGTAGAGGTGATGTATATGCTGAAAAAAGGACAACTTCAAGAAGAGAGGAAGTATGTCCAAAGCGAGATTTAATTCATACATAAATATGAGTAGTATAATAATTCATAAATGAAAGAGGTTCTATGTTTCTAACAAAACATATTTGTTAGAAACATAGAATTTATTGTTTTTTTCCTTGGCCTTCTGTATCTATTAAACTCTTATTTAAGCGAAAATCGCGCTGATTTCGGCAATTTCATCTATGGTTAATTCCACTTCTAACGCTTTTAAGTTGCGTGTGACCTGTTCTGGTTTTTTCGCTCCAGGAATTAGGACATCTATCGAGTGCCGAGTTAAATACCAAGCTAGTACCACATCAGCAACATCGGCATTTCTTCTGTTTGCTATCTCTCGGACTTCTTCTACTTTTTGCAGGTTGCTAACAAAGGCTTGTCCTTGGAAAAGTGGACTTTTTGCACGGCCGTCATCAAATGTCGAATCTTTAGTATATTTGCCACCGAGCAGACCGGAAGCAAGCGGGAAATAAGGTATAAAGGAAATATGATTTTCAGCCGTATAGGGCAGTAAATCTTGCTCTGCTTCCCGTCTGAATAGGTTGTACTCGGATTGCAGGACATCGATATAGCCGTCTTTATTCGCTTCCTTTAATTGCTCAAAGGAAAAATTTGAGACACCGATTGCCTTGATTTTACCTGCATCTTTCAATTCCTTTAAGGCACCGACCGCTTCATCCTTTGGTGTATCTTCATCAGGAAAATGAATGTAAAATAAGTCGATATACTCGGTTTGGAGTCTTTTTAAACTCGATTCTACTGCGTTTTTCAGAAAGGCCGGAGAGTTATCTAATACGACTTTCCCATCGACAAATTTATGCGCCCCTTTTGTAGCAAGGACTACATCCTCGCGTTTGCGGGTCTCTTTAAGAATATCACCGATAATTTCTTCTGAACGCTCTGGACCGTAAATGAAAGCTGTATCCCAAAAGTTAATTCCCTCATCAAGAGCAGTTATTAAGACATCTTTTCCTGTATCTTCGCTTAGATTAGGAAAAAGGTTATGTCCGCCAATGGCATTCGTGCCAAGACCAATCGGATTCACATATAGATCTGTTTTTCCAATACGCGTTTGCTTCGGCATATTACTAATCATCTCCTTCAGCCTTATCATAACAAAAAGTGGCAGGGAAATACCAAAATAAAGCAATGTGAGTAGCAGTGGGAACTGTTGAAAAACTCTACCGTGCAAAAAAGCAGATGATTTGTACAAAATCATCTGCTTTCCTATTATAATGTTGCGCTTTCCAATTCCTCAGATGGGGCTGCTTGTCCGGTTTGACTTAGTAGAAGGCCAATGGCAATACCTACGAGAGCTGGGATGATCCATTCCATTCCGTATGAAGAAAGAGGAAGAGCATCACTAAACGTTTGTACGAGTCCTAATGGTAAGCCGAATGCGTTTAATCCATCTATTAGGGCAAAAACGCCGGTAAAGATCATTGCACTCCGATATACTTTTTTCGGGTTTTTAAAATGACGGCTGAAGAACGTTAAAACAATCAGGACAATTGTTAATGGGTAAGCCATCACAAGGAATGGTACCGATACTTTTAAAATTTGATTCAGACCCATGTTTGAAAGAATGAAGCCGACAAGTGTTACAATCAGAATTAAGGTTTTGTAATTGGTCTTGGGAATAAGATTTGAAAAATACTGTCCGCAGGCAGTTGTCAAACCGACGACGGTTGTGAAGCAAGCTAAGGTGAAAATAACGCCTAATAGGATCTTCCCACCTGTTCCAAGTAAAAGGGTAGATGCGACAGTCAGGATATCTGTTCCGTTTTCAAATGAACCATCTGCCGCCATACGCGCTCCCATTACACCTAAGGAGATATAAACTAAAGAAAGCAATACGCCGGCGATGAGGCCTGCTTTTAATGTATATCTCGTCAATTGTTTCCGATCTGAGATCCCTCTTTGCTGTATCGAAGTCAGGATAACTATCCCGAAAGCGAGTGCAGCTAAAGCATCCATTGTGTTATAGCCTTCGATAAAACCTTTTGAAAATGCTCCTGTTGCATACGCATCAGTTGGAGCTTGGAATGGACCATCAAGTTTTACAAATCCAACGACACAGAGAATGACCATGGCCATAAGCAGGGTAGGCGTAATCCAGCGTCCCATAAAAGTTTCCATTTTTTTAGGATTCAAAGAAATGACATAAACAATGGTAAAGAATACGGCCGTGAATAAGAATAGAAATAGGGATTGATTCATCGAGTCACCAAGGTACGGCTTGAATCCCATTTCGTAGGCAACGTTCGCATTCCGTGGAATCGCTAGAAACGGTCCGATGCTCAAATAGATGACGACCATGAACAGTGTGCTGAATATAGGATGCACACGCGCTCCAATTGTTTGCGCCCCACCTTTAACAAGTGAAACGGCGAGGAGTACCAAAATTGGAAGGCCGACACCGGTGGCGACAAAACCAGCAATGGCGGGCCAGAAGGAAGTCCCTGATGAAGCTCCTAAAAATGGAGGGAAAATAAGGTTTCCAGCTCCGAAAAACATCGAGAAAAGCATAAGGCCAATAAATAATGTGTCTGTTTTTTTCATGGTGATTTCTCCTTTTTTAATAATGATGTAACCCGCCGACTGGACCAAAAAGGCTATTAATAGAGTTATTTTGCAAATAAAAAACTCGCCCCTAATAATCAGGGACGAGTTTGTGCTCGCGTTACCACCCATATTCCGTGCTTCATAAGAAGCTACGGCACTCAGTCAACGTACGAATTCATACGTGATCCATTGTAACGGCGGAAAGCCCGTCAAAGCCTACTTCATTTTCAGCTTTGCATCTCAGAGATGATTTTCGGATAGGCCTTGGACATCGACTTCCACCATACGTCGACTCTCTGTAGAACAGGGTTCTCATCTTACTCTTTCTCTTCATAGATTTTATAATATAAAGATAATTTAGCAAATTCTAATTATTAAGTCAACATATTTTGACAGTACAAATCATTCCATTTTCATTATTCAAGAGCAGGAGATTAGTCCCCTATAATCGATCCTTCCTTTATTTGGAGATATGTTTAGTGAAAAGAATCGGATATAACTCCCTATTATCTTTCTAACGGCATATATATTATAATAGAAGTCAGAACACTAAAGGAGACAACATTATGTCTGAAAATAAAAAGTTAAGCCTAGCGGATGCAGTCAAACAAAAATTGGCGCAAAAGCAAGCAGGTTCAAGTCAAGATAAATTGGAAACCGGCGTTGTGAAAAAAACGAAACAGCTGAAAAGCCAGTTAACTAAAAAGCCAAATAACCAACGTAAGCGTACAGGGGTATAATCCCAATTTGTCAAAGGACAATTACTGTTCGGTGCATATCAGAGAGCAGTTACCTTTCATGAATAAAGGTACTGCTTTTTTTATATGAACTTTCAAATAGGAATTTATTATTAGGGATAGGATTTACTTTCGCTTATAGGAAGTATTCAGGTGAATTTTTTTGTTTTTACTACTTATAGGTAGTTTATGGTCGGGAATTCTGGTAATTTAATGGTATAAGAATTGTTCCCTCCTACCTCTTCGGATATTGGCAAAACTAAATAAAACATATTTTTACAAAAGTAGAAATTACTTCTCAGGTCTTTATATTAAATTCATTACAAATTTATTAGTTTCTGTTTTAAAATTGTAAGAGTCATGACATGTTGTTACCATATTGTTTTGTTAAAATAATATTTTAAAGGTTTTAAAAATAATTTTCTTAACTAAAGGAACCTATAAATCTCTTTTCGTAGACAAAGTCTTGAGAAAAGTTATTATTCGATTTTCATAAAGACTTAACAAATCGATGATTATCCTTTAATTGAAAATATGAAATATATCGGGGGAATAAAGATGGATGAACGACTGATTGGAAAAAAATTTTATGAAACAATTATTGAGGATACAGGCAAGCATCCAATTCAAGCACTAGGTGAAATGTTTCTCGTGGAACAAAAAAAGGAAAGAGCGGATTTAACTGCAGTACGGTTTGCTCAAGGAGAAGTGTACTTCCAGCATCATGACTATGAAGCAGCCATTTTTAAGTGGGAAAACATAGAGGGTGAACTCAGTTCATGGGCGAAGAAGAATATTGCTGATGCTTATTTTGAACTAGAGATGTATTCGACCGCAGAGGATATCTATAAATCCGTCAGTACGGATGAAGCTGTATTGAAAACGGAAGTCCTTCTACAGCTTTTCTCTCTTTACATAGTAGAATCAAGAAATGATTTGGCATCTAAAGTTGCTAAGGAAGCAGTCGACTTTCAACCTGATTACCCGAATGTCACGGCAATTGCACGCTCCTTCTTTGAAGAACAAAAGGATTGGAACAGTGCTGTAGTTTTAGCCGCGAATGAAAGTATCCGTACGGAATCAATGATTTGGTTTGATGTTCTGAAAACGTATATCCAGCAGGGTGTTGCTCAATCGATGGCTCCGGATTATTTCTCAAATGTTCTCGGGGCTTTATATAACCTTGATCAGGATCGTTTTGAGAAAATGACGGTTGCACTTTGGAAAAATTATAAATATACAGATTCCTACTTTGAATGGCTTAAAGTCATTAATAATTTGATAGATGGCATTGAATTACATCCAGGCGATGTATGGGATGAGCTTTCTGTCTATTACCGGGATGCTTATGCCGGCTTGCTTGAAGGAACACACTTAATCAAAGATTTGAGTCCTGTTGTGCCGAGATTGTTGGAAAATTGGTTAAAAATCGCGGATGGAGAGCTTTCGTTATTTGCAGCGGCGTCCGTTCTGTCATGGAATGAAATTTTCCCTGATACAATTAATGCACTGGTTGTTCAGGATGCGGAAAGTCTATTAGCAAAATCGCCTAAATTGGGAGGCGGATTGGAAGCGGGCGAAAAACTGTTCAATTCCATTATTCAGTGGGCTGAAGAGAATAACTTAACAGTTGGCAATAAGCTGAAGTGGATGGTAGACGGACTTAAGGATACCGAAAATTTCAATCTTCTTCTTGTGGGAAGCACAGGCAATGGCAAGACATCCTTTATTCAGTCACTTGCTGGAGAGAGTATTGCTGCCGAAGACCATTCGTCCCTTGTCAGTGTCAAAGATGGGGATAATTTGGAAATCTATGAAATTACAGATACTGATCACAAAGTCGTTGGTGAGTTAACCGAATTGGATGAAACACGACGCCAACGTGGAACCATTGTCGACGTGACCCTTATTAGTGACTATCTAAGAAATAATCGTCTGCGTTTACTTGATACACCAGGGTTCAATGGGGAAAAAAGTGTAGATTCTGATTTCCAAGGGTATTTACAAGGCAGCGATGGACTGATGTTTGTTCTCGATGCACGTGCACCTTTCACCGGTAGTGAACGAGATTTGTTATTGGAAATTCAAATGATGGCACCGAAGCTTCCGATTCATTTCTTACTAAATAAGATGGATACGATTTACAGTGACCAAGTCGCAGTCCGCATGGAAGATGAAACATGGGATAAAGTGAATGCGTATTTCCCGAACGCAAAAGTATTTGCTTTCTCCAAACTTTATGACAGCAAACAGCAGTTAAAGGACCTTTCATCCTTCCTTGATTCGAATTATCAAACTGATAATTGGAAGGAAAGAAGATCTGAGAAGATTCTTGCATTCACTCGCAAAACGTTATCTTACCTGCTAGAAAAACGGGCAGCTAATGAGCGGAAATGCGAGCACTCCATTTCTTGGAATGAGCAGATGGAAGTCAAATTGAATGGAGCCGTCAATCAACTGGCTGATTTGGAAAAAGAAAAAAGTGAAAATATCATAAGGTCGTATCGTTCAATTAAAGAAGAAGTGAAAAATCAGCTTTCTTCAAGAATCCCTGAATTACTGAGAGAATGTTCTAAATCATTAACGGAAAGTAGCGATTTTAGCCAAGTTCATATACAGTTGAACGAAGAAATGAATGAGCAGATTCAGGCATATATCTCAGACAAGATTATGCCGCAATATTACCGTTCTCTACAAGATTGGATTGCTACATCCCAGTTGGAATTTACACAAATTCAACAGTTTATGGATGAGATGAGTGCAGGGTTCAATGAATTGTACAAAGAAGAGCGGATTACACTTGCCGGAGACTTTAGAGTTTTGGATGACTGGCGCCGTGATGCGGATCGGATGACAAGCAGTATCCGCATTGAAAACGTTAATATTTTATTACGCCGGACACCATCACAATTGCTGCTTAAAGGGGCAGGGAAACTGTTTGGAGCTATTCCACAAAATAAAACTAATATGTACAACCGTTATAAGAAGTACTTAGAAAATGAAGACTACCAGGATGTCGCAGAGATGATCAGTGAACGTTTCCTTACACAATTCGGGTTGTTTGAAAAATCTTTGGATCGAGATATCTCACTTTTCTATCGCAGTTCATTTGCCTTACTTCAAAAAACGATAGAACAAACACAGACGGAAATCAAAGACCATCAGGCAGCACTGGAGCATATGAGAGAAAATCCGGAAGTATACCGTGACCCGATTACTCTGTTTGAAGTGAAACTGCGTCAGTTAGAGAGACTTGAAAAAATCGAGAAAAAGCGTCTGGCTAAGCTACAAAGAAAATAAGTGTAGTAAGCAACATTTTAAATATTCAAAAATCTATTGACTTTACGACTATATCCCTATAAAGTGATAATTACGAAAAACGTAACACAATATATTCTCTTATCAAGAGTGGCGGAGGGACTGGCCCTAAGATGCCCAGCAACCGTTCCATTAGGAATTGGTGCTAAATCCTGCAAAACAGAAATGTTTTGACAGATAAGAGAGGGACAAGTCTGCAAATCAGCTGATTAAACCTCTCTATTCTAGAGAGGTTTTTATTTTGGGATTTACACCAACCTGACTGATAAGATTAATGTGTAAAAAATAGGGGGGAACTACAATGAGGAAGTCAATTTTTAAAAGGGTTTTCGTTTCGGTCATAGCTTCGGCTTTGCTTTTAACGGGCTGCTCTTCAGGACAAAGTTCAACAGAATCAAAGAAGGATGAAAAAGTATCTTTTAAAAATGTTCCAGAACGATTTGCAAAAGGGGAAGGTGCCAAAATCAAAGTCATTCGTAAAATTGGCGGAGATGATCATACTGCGCAATATTTAGCTGGAGCGAAGGAAGAAGGAGAAGCATTAGGTTTTCAAGTGGATACGTATACAGCGAATGGCGATACGGCTAAATTCCATGATGCAATCGCCCAGGCTTTACAGGAAGATTATGATGGCTATATCATCTCCCATGGTGATGATGCAGCAACGGTGAATGACGTTCAAAAGTTGGTTGATGCAGGAAAAAGCGTTGTCACATTCGACTCTATTAACGACTTATCTAAAATTGACGGTGTGACATTAACTTCACAGGATGATGAAGCATTGGCAACTCTGGCTTTTGATAAATTGATAGAAGAACAAAAAGGTGAAGCGGCGATTGCATACCTGTGGGTAGATGGTTTCCCACCAATGGTGAGAAGAAATGCGGTGTATCAGGAAAAATTAAAAGAAAATCCCGGGATTAAAGAAGTCGAAAGATTCGGAATAGCATCTGCAGATACTTCGGTTCAGACACAAAATGCAGTAGCCGCAATGTTGAATAAATATCCCAAAGGTAAACTAGATGCGATTTTCGCAACATGGGATGCATTCGCTATCGGAGCAGCTCGTGCGATTAAAGAAGCTGGCCGCGATGAAGTGAAGATATACGGAATCGACGTATCTAATGCTGATCTACAGGAGATTCAAGCGAAAGGCAGTTCATGGTCTTACACAGCAGCTGTCGATCCGAAGTTGATTGGTGCAGTGAATATGAGGATTTTGGCAAAAAAATTAGCGGGTGAAGAAACACCGCAAACATATGACTTAGAAGCTTCACTTATTTCACAAGAGCAGATTCAAGCTTCAAAAGAAGCGGTCAACATGGCCAACTTGTCTGGTATTGTCGAAGGATGGGGAGTATCAACGGAATTTGAAGAAGAATGGATGAAAGTATTGAAAGATCATTATAAAAAGTAAAAAGCAGAGTCATTAGACACTCTCTTTCTAGTGAAGAGAGTGTCTGTTTAATAGGGGGAATGGGCATGGGCACACAACTAGAAATGAAAAAGATATCGATTGAATTTCCAGGAGTAAAGGCGCTTAGTGAAGTTGATTTTTCAGTCCAATCAGGGACAGCCCATGCATTGGTCGGTGCAAACGGAGCAGGGAAATCGACGCTAATGAAGGTCTTATCGGGCGCTCATGCCCATTATACAGGTGAAATTTTTCTGGATGGAAAGAAGCTGGATATCCGTTCACCGAAGGTTGCGCAGGAACAAGGTATTCAAATTGTATATCAGGAAGTAGATACGGCACTCATTCCTTATTTAACTGTTGGGGAAAATGTAATGTTGAATGATACAGTGCAAAACATGGGCAAAAAACAGATGGTCCATTGGAAAGAGTTGCATAGAAAAGCGACGTATATTCTGGCAGATATGAAAATTGGTGTCTCTTCGAAAAAGCTGGTAAGAGATCTTACCTTGGCTGAAAAACAGATGGTTCTGATTGCAAGAGCCGTCTCGACGGAATGCAAATTCCTGATTCTCGACGAACCAACTGCTCCGTTAAGTTATACGGAAACGACAGAACTATTTCGAATTGTAAATGAATTAAAGCAAAGGGGCGTTGGCATCATTTTCATTTCCCATCGTCTTCCGGAGATTTTTGAAATTTGTGAAGAAATTACGATTATGAGGAATGGGAAGAGTGTTACTTGTCGAGAAGTAGCGGATATTACCCAAAACGAAGTGGTCGAGCGAATGCTCGGGAAAACAATGGATGAACAGTTCCCTGTTGTAAATGCTACGATTGGTGAAGTTGTTCTGGAAGTGAAGGGGCTGTCTGATGCCGAAAAAGTTAAAAACGTTAGCCTTTATCTAAAAGCAGGAGAGATTGTTGGTTTGGCAGGATTGGTCGGAGCAGGGAAAACAGAGCTGTGTAAAACCTTATTCGGTCATACTTCTATCACAACAGGGGAAGTCGTGATGAATGGTAGAAAGCTTTCATTGAAAACACCGCACCATGCAGTAAAAAGTGGCCTGGCACTTGTACCGGAAGAACGCAGGAAAGAAGGCGTTCTTGTTCACGAATCAGTTGTAACGAACCTGACTGCAGCAAGTATCGGGAAATTCAGCAAGATATTCAGTTTTGTAGATCGTAAGTCGGAAAAGAAAAAAGCGAAGGAACTTATTACGAGTCTTGGTATTAAAACCCCTTCAGAGGATGCTAAAGTTGAAAACTTGTCAGGTGGTAATCAACAAAAGGTAGCTATCGGAAAGTGGCTGATTGCTGATGCGGATGTGTACATATTCGATGAACCCACAAAAGGCGTCGATGTAGGGGCCAAGAAGGACATATTCGAATTGATTGCCCAACTCGCGAGGAATGGGAAGGCAATTATATATGCATCATCTGAGTTGTCCGAAATCATGGGTATTACTAATCGGACTTATGTGTTATATGGCGGAAACACAGTCATCGAATTAGAGACAAGCAAAACCAATGAAGAAGAACTACTATTCTACTCAACAGGAGGTAAATAGGATGAGCACACCGATTCCTGTTCACACACAGACAACAAAAGCGAAGAAAAAAGTAGACTTATTCGACTTTTTCTATAAATACGGCACAATCTTGACGATTATCATTTTGATTGGGATATTTGCCGTTTCGAATCCATCTTTCATACAAGCTAATAATCTAATTAACATTCTACGTTCTATTTCAATCGTGACCATCATTGCGATTGGAATTACGATTTCCTTAACTGTGGATGGTTTTGACCTATCCGTTGGTTCTGTCGCATCATTGGCTAATGCGATCGTCATTTCGATGTTTGTTTGGTTTTCTCAGGATACCTTTATTGCGATATTAGCTGCAATTGGTGCGTCGCTTGTAGTAGGAGCATTAAATTCATTCATGATTGTAAAATTGAGAATCCCTGACATGCTGATGACATTAGCGACCATGTTCATCATCCAGGGAATCGCACTTACCTATACAAAAGGAGCAACGGTTTCACAAAATATGGTCATGCCTGATGGAACGTTCGCTGAAGGACTGATCAGCCCATTTTTCGCTAAGATTGGACAGGTCCCTTGGATTATCTTGATCATGGCAGTCATTGTGATAGCTACCCATATCTTTTTGACTTATACAAAGCACGGTCGTTATATGTACATTATTGGGGGAAATAAGGAAGCTGCCAGGCTTTCTGGAATTTCGGTAAATAAATACAAAGTACTGGCCTATCTCCTTTCGGCTCTCTTTGCCGCAATCGGGGGAATTGTCCTTGCTTCCCGCGTCATGACATCCGAAATCAATTCCGGGTCTCCTTACTTAATGGATGCTGTTGCGGCTGCATTTATCGGTTCATCTGTTCTAGGAGCAGGGAAACCGAATGCCTTCGGAACCTTTATCGGTGCAGTCCTGATTGGAATCCTTCAAAACGGGCTGATTATGATGTCTGTCCCATACTACGCGATGGACATCGTTAAAGGAACCGTACTGGCTCTTGCGCTAGCGGTTACCTATTATAAACAAAAACACTAGATTTATATGTGAATGCCATCTTCTTTACGTAAAGTAATCCGCAAAACGTTAAATATACCAGAATCGTTACCTATTCAATGAAACATTTCTGGTATATTTTTATTTAAGTTTATCCATTTCCAAAACTAATCCCATCATATTCTTCATCCTGTAAAACTCCAACCCATCCGATTGTTTGATGTACCCCATGTTTTAATTCACTTTCTTTCGAGGATGCGTTCATCCTCTTTCTTTTTAAAAAAACAGAACCTTGTTATTTCAGGTTCTGCTTAAGTATTCTCCTATTTAAAGTTTTGGGTTGCATCTTTGCCTTTGAATTTGTTATCTCCCAATATGCCGATTTCTTTGATATGGTTTCGGGCTGTTTCGTCGCCTAATTTATAAATGATGGCTTACAGCTTTTTCATAGCTGCACCGTATTTATCATTTGTTCGGTCATGATGATAGAGAAGATACGGTACATGAGAACGGGCATATGCCTCCAAGTCATCTGTTCGATGTTCCTCTAGGCATAGCTTTAATTCTACTAGTTCCTCATCTGTTGCATGTATCGTAAAACTTGGATTTTCCTCAAGTTTTTGTCCTAGTACATCGCCGCTGGCCAAATCCACAAGTTAGGTCTGTTTTTCCTGCATCATTTTTTCATCACCCTTTCAAGCTTTTATCTATGATGTACCACTATCTGTAAAAATATAATCATAAAAGTGAACATTCTTTATAATAAATCGATAGAGATAAAGATGTCAGATATTTCTTGTGAAATCAGGTAAGATAGATTTATAGAATAATATGGTAGCATTGTGCATTCAACAAAAGTGAGGAGTGACATTTTGAAGAAATTATTCATACTTATTTTAATGACTGCATTCATTGTTTCAGGCTGTATAACAAGGGATTACGATTCCAATATGGAGCTAGGAAAAAGTCAGGTAAAAGAGGAAAATTATTTAGAAGCCTATGAGGCATTTGAATTAGCGTATAAAGAAGACCAAACAGATGAAGCGAATGAGTTGATGAGCCTATGCGGTCTTTTGGCTGATGGAATGAAGAAATACGAGGAACAAGATTTTGAGGCGGCTCAAGTGTTTTTTGAAGAAGCTGCTAGATATAAGGCAAATCATGAGGAAGGTAAGCACATGGTACAAAAGGCATTTGGAATGTCCTCAGAAGCAGGAGAAGCCAGTGCAGAGGCAGTTGAAGACACTGACGCAGAGGGGGGGCCAGTAGAAACAGAAATCAAAACAAATAAAAAAGATGAGGCCCCTGGCACATCTAAGCCAGCTGATATAGGAAATAACGAGAGTAACGAGGATTCGGATACGACATTGACGAAAGCTCAGGCGGAAGATCTGGTGAAAGACTACGCTGACATGGAAAACTATCCTCAGTTACAAATCCAATATGATCGTGAAGATGAAAAGGGTGATTACATATTCCAAGTCTTTGAAATGGTCAATGACAGTAAGGGAAGTGGGCATACTGCTACTTGGGCCTGGTATGGCGTGAATAAGAATACAAAAGAAGTCTATGAGCTTATGTAAGAAATAGAATAGATAAAAAAAGGTGCCTTGTTATCGAGGCATCTTTTTCGTATAAGGCGCAAGAAATCTCAGAGCAATTACAGTCAATATTGTTTTTTTTTGGTCAAAATTCGTTTTAATATCATATTTTTTGTAAAAAGTTTGCCGTATTCTTTATTTCTTAAGAATTTTTTAATAAATACTGTTTATGATGGAGCCAAGTAAAAGACTTTCATAGGAGGGGTAAAGGATGGAGAATTATAATGGAGATGAGCAAGTTCAGGTAAAGGTTGAATCGAAAAAGGGCAAGTCGCTTTGGGTAACTAGTCTTGTTTCTGGAACTGTTGCTTCTCTAGTTACATCCTCTGTATTTGTATTTGGTGGAGATTTTATAAATACAGAGAAAAACACAGTGACAGAATCATCACAAACGGCAGGAGCAGAACAAACCGAGAGCGTGGAAAAGAATAAGAGTGTAAATGCAGAAAAGTTATCGACTAGCACAGATTCAAATGAAAGAGCAGATATGGTTGCATCAGCGTCAAAATCGATTGTAGGTGTCGTAAATTTGAAAGAGACGCAAAATCAGAACCCATTCCAGCAGCAAAGTACGGAGAGTGAAACTGTTGAGAGCGGCACGGGGTCAGGAGTTATTTATAAAAAAGATAATGGGAAGGCCTATATCATAACGAATAATCATGTTATTGAAGGTGCTAAGGAAGTGGAAATTTCATTGTATGATGGACAAAAGGCAACTGCAGAGGTTGTTGGTGCCGATGCTCTAACAGACCTAGCGGTTTTGACGATTGATGCCTCGATAGCACCGGAGGGAATTAATTTTGGGGATTCAGATAGCATGCGTCCAGGTGAAGAAGTTTTGGCCATTGGTAACCCGCTCGGACTTGATTTCTCACGTTCGGTTACGCAAGGAATTGTAAGTGCTACTGGGCGCTCCATTTCAGTTGATACATCTGAAGGAGAGTGGGAACTTGATGTCCTTCAAACAGATGCGGCAATTAACCCTGGCAACAGTGGAGGTGCATTAATCAATACTGCTGGTGAAGTAATTGGCATAAACAGTTTGAAAATATCTGAAAACGGTGTGGAAGGCTTAGGTTTTGCGATTCCAAGTAATGACGTAATACCGATTGTAACGGAACTGATTGAAAATGGAAAAATCACGCGGCCATATTTAGGGGTCAGCTTGGCCAACACAGAGGAACTTCCACAGTATTATCTTCAAAATGTCCCTGAAGCTGCAAAGTCAGGTGTAATGGTAACCAGTATTGAAACTGGATCGGCGGCTGCGAATGGAGGACTTAAGCAACAGGATATCATTGTGGAGATTGATGGATCGAAAATTAGCACCTCTGCAGAATTAAGGAAACACCTATACACAGATAAGAAAATCGGCGATAAAGTAAAAGTTAAAGTTTATCGAGGTAACGAAGAGAAAACCTTAACGATTACGTTGCAAAATTCATAAAAAAAGAGAAATGACTCCTGAGCAATTGGCAGGAGTCATTTCTATAGATATTCAGTTAACAAAAAATATAGATAGTATAGAAAAGTAATAATGTGGGAAAAAATAGGTAGTGTATTTTTACTGTTTGCTTTATTTTCCATATAGTCTTGAATACCTAAAAGCGAGTAGTCATCACTTATATTTGTCAAGGTTTTCATTGTGAATATATTGAAAATTATAAAAAGTTTGACAAATTTGTGAAATGTAATAAAATAGAAAGAAAGGGGATGAAATAATGGAAGCTAATCAGAAGATGTTAGATGCAGTGAAGTGGGTATCAGGCACAGGTTGTGTAATCGGAATTATTATTTTTGCTTTAAGTTTAATTGTAAGCGATTACAATAAGGATTATATATTAACTGCTGTTGGAATGGCCATTACACTAAGCGCAGCTGCCATTTTCCTAGTTGGTGTATTTTTTGTCCTAACAGAAGAAATGGTGATGAACACACATAAGGGTGAAAGAATTGTACCAGAAACAACTAAAATCATAAAAATAAAATCAAGAGTTAAAACAAAAAGAAGTACCGAATACAGTAACTAAAGCAATGAGTAAAGCGTAATAAACGTTTGTGTAGATGGCTTTCTTATCAGGTTCACCAGCATACATGAACATTACTAGTTGTTCGCCTGCTTGCAGGAATGCAGTTGCCAAAAGGACAATCATTCTTGTTCTGAAAAAGGTCATATAAAACAACACCAAGAGCAACGGCTGTAAGAACCATGGAGGATATGAACCCCATTGTATTTCCATATGGAAATAACTGTTTCATACTTATATTACATCATTCTTTTCAGGTAGATGAAGCTACATCCCAGAATGCTTGTGAAGAATCAGCAGTCGGTACGAAAGTGAAGTTGTATTCTGAAACTGGGAACTGAGAGTAGCTCACTCTAGAGACGTGTATTCAAAGGATCGCTTGAAATATTTCTTGGTGCATAACGAGTGCTGCAGGATATTGTACGAGATTAAAGTGTAACCAAGTGCTCCAACAAATGAAAGCCTATTCAATGTTCCAAATCCAGTCGACTTAGAATATGTGTAAATATGATGTGCTTGGCCATCCAAACCAAACTAACTACATTCCTGAATGAAAAGTTCTCACTCTACATTCTGAACTATACCCACGAAAAATGGACACCTTAAAAAAGTCCATTTTTTTCGTGGTTTTTCTTTGTGCGTATGAAGAATCAAAAGGGTTGCAGTTCGTCAAAATTGGATATTTAAGTATTGGGTTTCCGTTATACGTAGGGGGGAATTCCAGAGAAGTGGATGGGAGAATATACTTGAAGTAACATGTGGTGAAACGACCTGCCCCTGGTCACTTTACAAGGTTTGATGTGCAAAAGGATATCCCTTTTTCACCCACTCATATTCAACAATACACAAATAGCAGGCTCTCCCAAATATAGGGTGCGCAGGACTGAAATGCTTTTTAGGAAAAGTAATTATGACAAGGCAATAAGTATTGCGAGGAGAAAGAACCCAATTACTAATCAAAGTTCTTTAAGAAAAGTAACCATGTTGTAGAGCAAAGTAACTCAAGTGTGCCTGTGATTAGTCCTAATCCAATGTACACGTCCTTCCCCCTAAACTTTCCCCCATTTTCCTTGTGCTTTGAAAATGGACTTATTTCCTTTCCCCTATTTTCAACCAAGCCTATTAGAATGGCTAACAGTGCCACCGCAAATGTTCTAGAAAGGCAAACAAGTAGGTATCATAAAGTACCAGAATGTTTATTTCCCACTCTTTGTTTCCTTATATATATTGACCAGTGTTGTACCAGAAGGGTAACGAAGCAGGGAAAACAACATGGTGTACAATGCCGTTACCCACGTCAATGGTCGAGTGAGTAATAATCGTTTTTAATCCTGAATACCATCGACACCATTAATGATCCCGTCGTTAGGTACCTCATTAACAGAAGGGGTAATATCCACAATATTCAGTGATTTAAAATGCGGTCTTGAGGTAATTTATGCGGAGACTATGGTGTGAAAGGTTATATTTCATTATATTAAAGTAACATTAAATGGAAAATAGATCGGGAATACTTGCAAATCCTTCACTAATAAGTGAATTCTCCGTAAGTAAGATATTAAACAGTTATTATATTTCATTTCATTAAGATTTTCGAACATTTCAGTTCAGTTACCATCTTCTTACTGCTCTTTCATGAACTTTATGTGACAGATGTCACTTTATATTGTCTTTTTTTACACTTGGGATTAATATTGGTATGTCGGGGTTTGTGAACATGGTAACACTTTGTCCGAATAATTACCAATAGGAATTATATTATGTAAGAAAGGGGTAGTACTATGAAAATAAAATGGGCTTTATTAACTATACTTTTTACCATTGCGACTGTGCTAACCGGTTGTGATAACCCATTAATGGTCTTGGACCCTAAAGGGCCAGTAGCTGCAAAACAAGCGGATGTCATAATGATTTCGATTTGGACAATGGCATTTGTCGTTCTTGTCGTAATCGTACTGTATATCTTTATGATAATGAAATATCGTGCTTCCAAACAGCGTGATGATTATGAACCACCTCATATTGAAGGAAGTAAGGTTCTTGAAATAATTTGGGTTGCAATCCCAATTTTAATCGTCGCTTTCCTTTCAGTTGTTACTGTTCAATCAACAAATGAAGTCGAAGCAACACCTAAAGGATACGAAAAGCAAGAACCGCTAGTTATTTACGCTTCATCTTCTAACTGGAAATGGCATTTTAGTTATCCGGAAGAAAATATCGAAACAGTTAACTATCTGTTTTTACCGACTAACCGACCAATTGAATTTAAACTTTATTCATTCGGACCAATCTCCAGTTTCTGGATTCCGCAACTTGGAGGACAAAAATACGCGATGTCCGACATGGTTAACACACTGCACTTAGCAGCTGATGTACCAGGAGAGTATATGGGTCGAAATTCAAACTTCAGTGGTTCAGGTTTTGCTCAGCAAACTTTCAACGTTAAGGTAATGCCTACAAAAGAATATGATAAGTGGGTAGATGAAATTAAAGCTACAGCTGAACCGATTACTGAAGATAAATTCAATAAATTATTAGAACCTGGTCATGTGGGGCAATCAACGTTCACTGGAACTCACTTAGAGTTTTCACCAGCTCCTGAAGGGGAACATGCTGGTCATAGTATGCACGGATCATCTGATAATGAAAAAACTGATTCTGAGAAATTCGATGAATCCACCAAAGATTCACACGAGGAACATTCAGAACACAGCAACATGAATCATTAAGAAATAAACTCTCGTTCGATAAATCAATTAGTTTTACCAAGGAATATTTTCCTGAAAGGAGTCACAAAAGTATGGATTACTTTGATCGATTTGCCGTACCTCATCCAAGTCCAGCGATTTATGCATCCATGGTTGCTATTGGCTTAACCATGATTGCGGTTGTTGTTGGAATTACCTATTTTAAAAAATGGGGTTACTTATGGCGTGAGTGGTTAACAACGGTTGACCATAAACGTATTGGTATCATGTACATCTTGTCAGCACTACTTATGCTTTTCCGTGGTGGCGCCGATGCTATCATGATGCGTGCTCAAACGGCTATGCCTGATAACGGTTTGTTGGATGGACAGCATTATAATGAAATCTTTACTACACACGGGGTTGTCATGATCCTGTTTATGGCTATGCCATTTATCATTGGGTTAATGAACATTGTTACACCATTACAAGTTGGAGCACGTGACGTAGCATTCCCACGTCTAAACGCAGTAAGCTTCTGGTTATTCTTTATGGGTGCAATGCTATTTAACATCTCTTTCGTAGTCGGTGGTTCTCCTGATGCAGGTTGGACATCTTACTTCCCATTGGCAAGTAGCGATTTCAGTGAATCAGTCGGTTCGAACTATTACGCGATTGCAATTCAAATAGCTGGTATCGGGACATTACTGACTGGTATCAACTTTATCGTAACCATCTTGAAAATGAGAGCACCTGGCATGAACTTAATGAAAATGCCAATGTTCACATGGTCTATTCTGATCACAAACTTTATTATCGTTTTCGCATTCCCTGTATTGACAGTGGCACTTGCGTTGATGACATTGGATCGTCTATTCGGAACTCAGTTCTTTACGATGGCTAATGGCGGTAGTGATATGCTTTGGGCAAACTTGTTCTGGGTTTGGGGACATCCTGAAGTTTATATCGTTATTCTTCCAGCTTTCGGTATTTACAGTGAAATCATTTCGACTTTTGCACGTCGTAACCTGTACGGGTATAATTCAATGGTTATCTCTATGGTAGCTATTTCTACTCTATCATTCGTTGTATGGGCTCACCATTTTTATACAATGGGTCACGGTGCAATGGTTAACGGTATCTTCTCGATAACCACAATGGCAATTGCTGTTCCGACCGGTGTTAAAATTTTCAACTGGTTGTTCACACTTTGGAAAGGTAAAATCGTTTTTACCGTCCCAATGTTATACTCTTTAGCTTTCATTCCGATTTTCACGCTCGGTGGGGTAACTGGGGTTATGCTTGCCATGGCAAGTGCTGACTACCAATACCATAATACAATGTTCTTAGTAGCTCACTTCCACTACGTTTTGATTCCTGGTACTGTATTTGCCGTACTTGCTGGATTTACGTACTGGTGGCCAAAAATGTTTGGCTTCATGTTGAGCGAAAAGATTGGGAAATGGTCGTTCTGGTTCATTACAATCAGCTTTAATGTAACATTCTTCCCAATGTTCATCACTGGTTTAGATGGCCAGGCACGTCGTATGTATACGTATTCTGAGTCAACGGGCTATGGTCCATTGAATATGCTCTCTTTCGTTGGAGCAATTGGCTTAGCAATAGGTTTTGCACTTATTGTGTACAACATATATTGGAGCACTCGTTATGCATCAAGAAATATTTCAAAAGATCCATGGGATGCACGTTCTCTAGAGTGGGCTACCCATACACCAATCCCTGAATACAATTTTGCGATTGTACCTACAGTTGATTCCACAGAAGCATTCTGGGATTCTAAGAAAAAGGGCTTTAAATTATTTGGTGGTAAAGTAGAAAAGATTCATATGCCAAATAACAGTGGCGTGCCGTTTATCATGAGTTGTATCTTCTTCGTTTGGGGCTTTGCAATGGTATTCAGCATGTGGATCATTGCAATCATTGCAACAATCGGTATCTTTGCTTGTATGGCTCACCGTTCATTCGAAAAAGATCACGGACGTTATATCTCGGTTGAAGAGATTGAAGAAACTGAAAATAAATTGCGAGGTGCTAAGTAATGAAAATAGATAACTCGCTGCCACTAGAATATAGCACGGAAGAAAATCGCTTAAAGATTTTTGGGTTCTGGATTTTCCTGGGGGCAGAAATAGCTCTTTTCGCTACACTGTTCGCCACTTATTTTGTATTAGTTCATGGTACTGGAAATGGTCCTACAGGGGAGGAGCTTTTTAAAGTACCAACCCTAATGCTTCAAACAATTTTTCTTTTAACTAGTAGTTTTACCATTGGTCTTGGAATCAATGCAATGAGACTTGGTAGACAGAAAGCGATGCTTAGTTTCTTCATTATCACTCTTATTCTTGGTTTAGGCTTTTTGGGAGTCGAAATCTATGAATTCGTAGAGTATGTACATGAAGGAGCAACGATTCAAACAAGTGGTTTCTTATCTAGTTTGTTTGCGTTACTAGGTACGCATGGAGCTCACGTTACACTTGGTTTATTCTGGGGAACCTTCATCATTCTGCAGATTAAAAAACGCGGTCTGATTCCAGAAACTGCAAACAAAGCGTTCATCTTTTCTCTTTACTGGCATTTCTTAGACGTTGTCTGGATTTTCATCTTCAGTTTCGTCTACCTGAAAGGAATGATGTAATATGAAAGAATTATTCCCACGGGGCCAAGTTATGGGATTTGCCTTTTCACTAATCCTAACTTTGGTTGCACTATCAGTTATAGTGTTTGATCTCTCACTTAAAATGGCAGTGATCATCCTACTTGTTACAGCTTTCATGCAAGCAGCACTTCAATTGGTTATGTTCATGCATGCAGGAGAGTCTGAAGATAAAGCATCGATTTACACAAATGTTTATTACGGATTGTTTGTTGCATTGGTTACAATTTTCGGTACAATGCTAACAATGATTTGGGGATATCAATAATCCATTCCGGTAAAACTGGGCGTCTAGATGACGCCCAGTTTTTTTTGTATTTAATTATAGTGAGTGGAAAATAATATACCATTCTATTCACTGCATCATAGAAATTTGTATTGTTAAGAAGGTTGTAGATGAACCAATATTGTTTAGTATAACCATTTCAGTATATTTTATTTACAGGGAATGGGAGAAAATATGGGTAAGAAGGTAGGAGCTAGATTCGTTATACACAAGCATTCCTTGAAAATTTAAGGAGTCTTCAAACAAAATACATCTTTTTTCATTATAATCTAAATAGTAAATGTTGAGTTTTTACCCCGATCATTGCTCATTATTTCTAGGACGAGATGGCGGCCCCTTTGTTGGGCCTCTTTCTGTTTGATCGGCTTATCGAAGGGCTTACTCTTATATTCATTTGGAGGAGAGGGGAAAGGTAAAGGTAAGGGGTAAACAATAGGGGAAGTTTAAACAAAGTTAGGACTTTACACATGCCAGTACAATGTAAAATAAGCAATCCGTATATTACTGTGGCTGGGAAATAGGTTGGATAAGACTTTAATTAACCTGAAAGTAATTTGCTCGATTCTTTATTAGCTAGATATGTGGAAGGGCTAAAAGAAAGAAATAAATTTTGTCTCCCTTTCAGGGCTCTCTAGTAAGTTTGATTTCAGCTTTCAGACCAAAACTGGAAAGGCATTTAATGTTCAAAGTGGTTTGAGGAAATCTGAAAATAAAAGAGGTTCATATTACAATGGGTAAACCAATTTATTAAGACTGAATACTAGGACTTAATGATCCCCAGCTTTGATTATTTTGACAATTTTTTGCTTCATACAATGAACACCTACATCATAATAAATTCCACCTACTTATTTTTATTTTCAGTTCCAGGAAAATTTTTAAGGAACTACAAGAAACATAACAATTAAATTTAATATAACTAACCTGCCGGTAGCATTACATAGGCGACCGTAGGGACAATTTAAAAAGGATCTACGATTGGAAGCCCGTTAGTTTAAGTACAATGTTTCATCAAAAGTGAAACGTTAATAGAACGGTCACATCTCCTAAGAAAAAGCTGTCCGCTCTTTTGATATAATAAGTTTTATATTAATTAATTTAGAACTTAGCGGAGATGATGAAATATGACATTGCCTGTTTTGATTTTGACAATTCTCATAAGCTTGATAAAATTATTAGTTACCTGTCTTCCAACCGATGCAGTGAATTGGATTATCAGTAAATTTAAATTGCATTCGGAACTTAGTGACGCGAATGCTATCGTAACCATTGACGGAAAACGCTTGGAAGGTGAAGATAAAATTCAAGTTATTAATTATTTTAACAAAGCTAAATTTTTGAAAAAAAATCATATATTCCCAGGTAACGAGCAATTGTTTTTGAATCCAGAGAACAGTGGGACTCCATTAGTCATTAATACTAAAAGAGGAAAAAAGGATGTTAGGTTATTTGTGTACATTTACAACGACCACGTAGATGTAGTCAAACAGTACAAGAAGAAAATAGTTTCGTATAGTCTGCTTTCCGATAGCCTCCAAGAACGCCGTATGCCAGTAATAAGGGATGCAGTTTAAAAGGAATATAAAAAAGACGGTCTTTAAAAAGGCTGTCTTTTTTTATAAATCTTTTATTGTAAAATCCATTTTTTTATTCGATGGTAAAAATTATAGGTAATAAAACCATTTTCATTTAGGTACATCTTTCTTTCCTTCTTTAGTAAAAATTCTAAATTACAGCTATTAAGATTGAGTGCTTAAACGTTCACGAACTGACTTCTTTGTATTGAAATCATATGAAAAAAACAATTAAAAGTGGATTTTAAGTGGGAGGAAATTTGCTAAATCAGGATTAAAAAGGGTTTAATTTGTTTATTAATATAAAAACGAAGTGCATGTGAAAAGTTTTTTTGTAATAAAAAAAGCAGGTATTTAAAACGAGGCCTGCTTCTTTATGCTTTCCATTGTTTTTCCACTTGATGAAGGGCTTGTTGTAAAATTTCTTCTTGATTAGTACCTGGTTTAGTAAGGACGTTAGTTTGATAGGATTTTCCTTGGAAATCAACTGTTACTGTAACTTTTACCATTATGCATCCTTCCTTTCTTAATTCAGTATTAAATGGGAGTGTTGTACGTACTTCTTTTATTCCCAAAGAAGAAGGTTTTTCAAACATTGTGAAGTTGAAGATTTAATATTCATAATTATCTGATATTTAAAAAGAGATGTCAACACTTTTTGGAGACAGGCCCCATATCCCAGCTAAATAAAGATGACCTGGCTAGTTTGCATGACAGCCAGGTTGTTATTGTAAATTAATTATTCATATTTTAGTTAAAATAATTCCGATTAAGGCTGCAAATACTCCGGCAATTTGATAGGATTTTAGTTTTTCCTTGAATAAATAACATCCTGCGAATACGACAACTAAACAGTTCAGGCTGACGACAGGGAAGATGATGCTTGCGATTCCGGTGTTCAACGCAAAGAAATAACATCCATAGCCTATAGTGCTTAAAAGGCCTACTAAGGAACCGATTCTGACTTCCTGTAGCTTGATTTTTTCCTTTTTAAAGGCCAGAGCCGAAAGAAGATAAAGAGTTCCGCCTCCATACATTGATACCAGGATATCAAGGGAATTTAAATGAAGACGTGTTGATGTCGTCATAAGAATGCCGAGCACACCAAAAGATAAAATGGATAATAATGTGTGCATCATCCAAGGGACATATTGATGGTTACCTTTAGCATTAGGTGTATACTGAATGACTAATGTAGCAAGAAACATGCAGACAATTCCACTCCACTGCAAAGTAGAAATATGTTCGTGAAAAATTAAAGCTGCACAGAGAATGGGGAATATTGCATTCGCTGCGATTAATGGGGATGTCAAGCTTGCCGGCCCTTTTTCAAAGGCGCTTGCCATCTGGATATTACCATTAGCGTTCAGTACCCCAATGGCTCCACCAAGCATGATGGACAGCCAGTTAAACTGTAAACCATCCACAAATACTCCATAAGATATGGCTAAAATAAAAGCTGAAAAATAAAAGAAAAATTGGATATGTACTTTTGAGTAACCCTTTCCGCTACTCCATTTAAAAATGCTGTTATTGATTCCGAAACATAAACTCGTGATGAGGGCTGCAAAAATCCACATTGACGTAATCTCTTCTTTCATATAGGATAAACTTCTTCTACATTTTAAGCTGAATGCATGTAGGAATCAAACCAAATTTAAAAAGTAAGATTGACAGATTAGATATTTTTTTCTATATTTACTATGACAATTTTAAAATATTTCCCGATAAACGGGAGAGGTTCATAGCATCACCCTCTTAAAAAAACTATGGCTTTGATATTTTTCGCGAATCAACCATATCTTTGAGGAGATATGGTTTTTGTTATATAGAGGCCCATTTTATGAATCTCCCTGAAACGTGGAAGAGGAGGACTTTTTATGTCTGGAAGAAAAGAAGAAGAATTAAAAAAAGATATCACACTACTTGGAAATCAAGGGACAAAATATACATTCGACTATGCGCCTGAAATTTTAGAGTCGTTCGATAACAAGCATCCGAACCGGGATTACTTTGTAAAGTTCAATTGTCCGGAGTTTACAAGCCTATGTCCAATTACTGGCCAGCCGGATTTTGCGACCATTTACATCAGCTATATTCCTAGTGTGAAGATGGTCGAAAGCAAGTCTTTGAAACTCTATTTGTTCAGCTTCCGCAATCATGGTGATTTCCATGAAGATTGCATGAACATCATCATGAACGATTTAATCGAGTTGATGGATCCGAAATATATTGAAGTCTGGGGCAAGTTCACACCTAGGGGCGGAATTTCTATTGATCCATACACAAACTACGGTAAACCAGGGACGAAGTTTGAGGAAATGGCGAATTTTCGCTTGATGAATCACGACTTGTATCCTGAAACTGTAGATAATCGCTAAACATTAGAGGAGCCTCTAATGTGGTTGGAGCCCCTAGTCATCTTTCGAAAATGACTGTTACGAAGCCTATGCCTGGCAGTTGCAATGTACCTACCACCGAATGCAGAAGAAGAGGTTCTTCATTCTGTAATCAGAGCTCAGTAAGAAAGGGGCTCTTATGCAGTTATTGACAGGTACTAGGTTAGGGGAAAGCTCCACAGAAAAACACAGCTGCAAGGATGAAACCTATCGAGTGATTCCATGGATTCACTGATCCTAAAATATTTAATTTAACCCGTCAAAACAGAATCTAGGTATTTTGTTTTGACGTTTTTTTTTGAAAATGAACCGTTTAAAATGTGAAAAGTGCTACAAAGAAGAGGGATTATTATACGTTTTTCTGCATTCTCATTCAATAATTTTATCAATTTTGTCTTTATCAAAAATACAAGTGTCCTTGTATAACGGAATTAACTCTTGATTGTTTTGTCAAAACACGTAATAATAGGGAGAGTTGATTTTGACAGAATATTTTTGAAAATAGGGGATGTCGGGATGAAAGTTGCTAAGTTTGGCGGGAGTTCACTTGCGTCAGGTGAACAGTTAAAAAAGGTATTCGAAATTGTGGTTTCTGATCCTGAGAGGAAGATTGTTGTTGTTTCGGCTCCAGGAAAACGCAATTCCGATGATATAAAGGTGACGGATTTATTGATCGAAGTTGCTGAACAGCAGCTTCGCGGGGAGAACGGCCAGCTCTTGATAGAAGATGTGGTCACTCGATATGCAAGTATTGCTGAAGAATTAGATATTTCAGAGGATATCATTAAAGAGATTCGTGAAGATTTGCACACGTTGTTACGTGCGGATCAAAATAATCCGAAGCGTTATTTGGATGCATTAAAGGCAAGCGGTGAAGATAATAATGCGAAGCTGGTTGCAGCTTATTTTCAAAGCCGTGGAGTAGAGGCGCAGTATATGGATCCTAGGAAGGCTGGCTTGATCGTAAGAGATGTAGATGGATATACTCAAGTGCTTCCCGAATCATATGATCGGTTATATGCTCTACGTGATGAGCCGGGAATTGTAATATTCCCAGGTTTTTTCGGTTACACGTTAGATGGCGATGTTTTAACGTTTTCAAGGAGTGGTTCGGATATTACAGGTTCGATTCTTGCCAATGGGGTTAAGGCCGAATTGTATGAGAATTTTACAGATGTGGATGCCGTTTTCGCCGTGAATCCAAACGTGGTTTCCAATCCAAAGGGGATCCGAGAGTTAACGTATCGTGAAATGCGTGAGCTTTCTTATGCTGGTTTCTCGGTGTTCCATGATGAGGCGTTAATTCCTGCATTTCGTGCCGGAATTCCGGTTCATATCCAAAACACAAACAACCCCAATGCTCAGGGGACGCGTATTGTGAGCACGCGAGATAATACGAATGGCCCGGTTATTGGGATTGCGAGTGACAAAGGGTTTTGCAGTATTTACATTAGCAAATACTTGATGAACCGTGAAGTCGGATTTGGACGCAAACTGCTTCATATTCTTGAAGATTTCGGGGTTTCTTATGAGCATATTCCATCCGGTATAGATGATGTGACGCTTATACTAAGACAGGATCAAATGACAGAGGAAGCTGAGGCGAAGATCGTTTCGCGCATTAAGAAGGAGCTTCATGCTGATGAAGTGATTGTGGAACATAACCTTGCATTAATTATGGTTGTCGGTGAAGGAATGCGTCATAATGTTGGTACAACTGCAAGAGCATCAAAAGCGCTGGCTGAAGCTAAGGTCAACATCGAAATGATCAACCAAGGTTCTTCTGAGGTGAGCATGATGTTTGGTGTGAAAGTTCATAGTGAAGAGACGGCAATTCAGGCTTTATATCACGAGTTTTTTTGAGAATGAGATTTTAGAAACCTCCTTGAAAAGGGAGGTTTCAGTTTGTAGACAAAAGGGGTTCGGAATTAAAACATTCCGAACCCCTTTTGAAATTTCCTTTGAATTTTGCTCAATAATAAGGAAATGGGTCTCTACGAGCCCACTATGTTAGTCCATTTTTGGACCTTGCCATGTCCAATTGGCCATCTTCTTTAAATTCATGGCAGCGAAAGTGAGCATCGCCTGCATCGAAAAAAGACTGTAGGCAAAAGAGGTTCTATCTAAATTTTATAACAAATTTGATTGGAGCGGAAGGTGCGAGACTCCTGCGGGAAAAGCGCGTCTGGGGAGACCCCGCAGGCGCAAGCCGAGGAGGCTCCCGGACCGCCCGCGGAAAGCGAGTGCCTGGAGTGGAAATCAACGTTCAAATTGTACAAGCCATAAAAAAACTGTAGGCAAACTCGATTTTCATCGAGTTTGTCTACAGTCTGAAACCTCCTTGAAGAGGGAGGTTTTTTTACTGTTAATCAAAAATTCTCGCCAACATATTTACGCTCCCATCTTACTGACTTCAAATTTCGGCTTTAAAGAAGATTTTAATAAGCGAGTCTGTAAGGAAGAAGTTTTAGGTCTTCAGATTCGAGAATTTTTTGTACACTACTTCAATAATCTAACTATAGAAGGTCTTATTAGGATGACTTTGAATAGCGATTTGAGATCTTAACGAGAGATGTGTGGAAGATGGATTTTCAATTTTATATCCCAAATAAGCAAAACCAGTGAGGTTATTTCATTAAACCCTTTATTTCCTCCCATAATTTAGGCATGATGAAGGGAGAGGAAACGAAAGAGGGCTGACGATATGGGTGTGTGGTTAATAAATCTACGAATTGTTATGTTCTTGATGATTAGCTTTTTCTATTACTGGAGAATCCCTGATTCTGATGTGTTTTTTAAAGGGTTTGTCATAGTGGCTGCTGTAGGGTTTATGCTGAATCATTATTTGATTTTTCATAATGAATCATTCGCTTATAAGCTGCGGATCATCTACCTGGATGGATTGCTTAGTTTTGGGTTCGGTTTTTTGTTTCCGAATTCAACTCTCTATTTAATTCTAGTTGGAGTGATAACCGTTACCTTATTTATTGTTGTCACAGAATCTAAGAAACATAGAATATATGGTCTGATTTTTGTTTTGCTATGGTTTATGGTTATGGCTGCAACCTACTTGCAAACAGGGAAGCTAGATATCATTGATAACTTGATGAGTATCTCGTTTGTAGTTTTTTCAGCTGTGGTCGGTGATTTGATTAGGAAACTTATTGAAGCGAGCGATGTGATGAGCGAACAATTCTTGCAATTGAATATGGCGCATGAAGAGCTATCATTGGCCCATCAGCAACTACAATCGTATTCTCACCAAGTTGAGGAAGCAGCTAAAATCAGAGAAGGAAATCGAATTGCTCGGGATATTCATGATACGGTCGGACATAAAATGACGGCATTATTTGTTCAAATGGAACTTGCGAATGAGCTACTCAAGTATGACTTGGTAAAAACGAAGGATACATTGAACGTTTGTATGGATTTGGCTCAGGGGGCATTGGAAGAGGTCCGTTTTTCCGTCCGGGCATTGAAGGAGGAAGAAGAGGCAGTCTTTTTACCCAATGTACGTAGACTGCTTGATGGTTTTTATCAATCAACAGGCTTGCAGTCGACTCTTGAACTTCGAGGTGACCCGAGCAATGTTCCAACCGCACTTCAGCTAACGATTATTCGGTTGATACAAGAGGGTTTAACGAACGCAAAGCGCCATGGGGATGCATCGATAAGTTCAATTAAACTCGATTGTTTGCCAGAAAAGGTGATGATAAATATTGAAGACAATGGTAAAGGTGCAAGCATGATTATTCCAGGGTTCGGGTTAAAAAACATGAAAGACCGAATCATTGAAATGGGTGGAGAATTATTATACGAAAGCGTAGAGAACGAGGGATTTCGTATATTTGTAGAGTTTCCGCTAACCGAGAAAAAATGGGTGATAGGAGGAACATCATGATAACGGTATTGATTGTTGATGATCAACCACTCATTCGAGAGGGATTGGCGGCGCTTTTGAATTTACGTTCGGAGATTGAAGTGATTGGGATGGAGAGTAATGGATTGGCAGCATATGAGAGCTCTTTGGAAATGGAACCTGATATCGTCTTAATGGACATTCGGATGCCTGGGACAAATGGTGTAGAAGGTACGAGGTTGATCACATCCCAGCTTCCAAATACGAAAGTGCTGATGCTGACTACTTTTCAAGATAGTGAGCTCATTTTCTCTGCGTTGGAAGAAGGGGCAAGCGGGTATTTGCTAAAAGATATGTCAGCGGACATGATTACAAATGCAATCAAGACCGTTCAATCAGGCGGAGTGGTGCTTCCTCCGGAAATCACCGCCCAAATGCTACAAGAGTTAAAGAGAAAAAGGGAAACGAAGGTGAGCATTAAGCCTGCTGTCCTCAAGAATCTGACAAAACGGGAGTATGATGTCCTGAGGAATCTTGGTTATGGTAAAAATAATAAGGAAATTGCAGCTACATTGTCTATTACCGAGGGTACCGTGAAAAACCATGTTTCGAATATAATTAGTAAACTTGAATTACGTGACAGAACTCAGGCAGCCGTCTTTGCTGTTCGGTATAGGATTACCACGTTTTCTGAGTGAAAGTAAAACCTTTCAAAATATAGATGACTTTTAGCATAGCTGAAGGTCATTTTTTTTTTTGAAGTTCTACCCTGAGGTAGATGGTTTATTTTTACTTTCAACATATGATTAAGAGAAATTGGTAAATGGGGAGGAATGAATAGGTGCTCGAGGTGAAAGAGGTTAAAAAATCATTTGGAAAGAATGTGGTTGTTGAAGGTGTTTCTTTTTCAGTGAAAAAAGGAGAGTCATTCGGTTTATTGGGGCCAAATGGGGCTGGAAAGTCTACAACGATTGCAATGATTTGCGGTTTGTTACCTTATGAAGCGGGAGAAATCCTTATCAATGGGCTTTCTGTGAGAAGGGAACCCCGTAAAGTCAAAAAGAAAATTGGGATTGTTCCGCAGGAGATTGCTTTATATCCAACGATGTCTGCAGTTGATAATTTACTTTTCTGGGCGAGGATGTATGGGTTAACGCGAGTACAGGCTAAGAAAAGGGCGGAAGTGGTACTGGAAATCGTCGGTTTACGGGATAGGGCCAAACATAAAATCGAGACGTTCTCCGGTGGGATGAAAAGACGAATCAATATCGGGGCTGCCTTGATGCATGAGCCTGAACTTTTGATTATGGATGAACCGACGGTGGGTATTGATCCGCAATCGCGCAATCATATTTTAGAAACGGTAAAGAAGCTGAATGCGGACGGGATGACGGTGATCTACACAAGTCATTATATGGAAGAAGTAGAATATCTATGCGACCGTATAGGCATTGTGGACGAAGGTAAAATTATTGCTCTTGGAAGGAAAGGTGAGTTATGTGATTTGTTAACAGATGGAATCGTAATTATATTGCACGTTGATTCCATTGAAGGTAATTGGTTTAAGGAACTTGAACATATAGCGAATGTCGATAAGGTCGTCGCAAATTCGGAAAAAAACACGTTAGAAATCGTCGTCAATAATCATCCTAATATTGTTTCCGATATTATTTCCTGTGCGGTGAAGGCAAATGTTAAGGTGTTGGCCTTTGAAAGGAAGGAGCCGAACTTAGAAAGTCTTTTCTTACAATTAACAGGGCGTTCACTGCGTGATTAGGGGGTATGGAAATGAAAGGTTTTCTTATAGCGTGGAAGGATTTTAAAGTTCGGGCCACTGATAAACGTGGATTTACCATGATGCTGATCATGCCAATTATCTTAACAATGATTCTTGGAGCAGCGCTGAAAGATATCGTCGGCGGCGATGAAGGGTTTCCGCAAACGTCAGTCGGTTTGTACGTGGCGAAAAAAAATCATATGGCGGAATTATTGAAACGCGATGTGTTAGAGAAGACGAAATTCATTACGGTAAAAAGTGTAGACAGTGAAGAAAAGCTTGAAAAGATGGTGAAAGCCGGGGACCTAGAGGTAGGAATCTCCATCCCTGCTGAGTGGAGTACAAATCTTGAAGAAGCAGTCCTTTTTACGAATCAAGATAAACAGATAAAGGCAGCGGTCGTCGAGTCCATCATCACTTCCTTTACAGATCGGGTACAGATGGTTTCAACAGCTTCCCAAGTTGTAATGGGAGATTTAGCTGCTGCACAGGCTGTTTCAACAAGTGAAGAAAATAGAGGAGAAGTATCCGAGAATGTAATCAGGGCATTAACGGATAGTGGTGAAGAAGATGTGGAAATCAGCCATCAATCTATCGGTGCAAAATCGGTGTCTTCGAAGCAATATTATGCAGCCGCGATGCTTGCGATGTTTTTACTTTTTAATGTGACACTTGGTGCCAAGTCTATGATTCAGGAGCGCCACACAGAGACTCTTGCACGATTAAATAGTACACCGACGAGCATATACAGTATCCTCTTTGGGAAGTTTTTGGGCACACTTTATTTTGCGTTTATACAGTTTTTTCTTTTTTATACAGCAACTTCAGTTCTATTTAACGTGAACTGGGGTGAAAACAAAGGTCAGGTCATTGCGACCGGATTTGCTTATTCTGTGGCAGTTGCAGGTCTGTCGATGTTGTTGGCTGGATTTATCACACAAGAGAAAACAGCCGATATGATCAGTGGAATTGGTATCCAAATTTTAGCGATAATTGGAGGTTCGATGCTGCCAATTTACGCGTTTCCAGAGGGGTTTAACATTATCTCTGCTTTCACGCCTAATAATTGGGCATTGACAACTTTCCTTGACATTATGTCTGGTGTAGGGTGGAGTGAGCTTTTGTTGCCATTCTTCGTGTTAGGTGTCATTGGGTTCGTGTCGTTGCTTATTGGGGCTTGGCGTTTAAGGGGGAGATATGTTTGAGGAAAATTTGGAACATCTGTAGCTGGGAAATTCAAAGGATTTTTAAAAAACCTCAGAGCTACCTGATTATGTTTGCCATGCCTCTTCTGTTTACGATGTTGTTTGGCACATTATTAGGAGATGGAGAGAAAAATAAGCCGGCCATTGTATTAGTTGATGAAGATGACACGATATTATCAAAGTCGTTATTTGAAGAGCTTCACAAAGATAACTCTTTGTTTAAATTAGAAAAGGGTACGAATCAACAAGCGCTTCATGAACTTGAAGAAAAAAAAATCGTGGGAGTCATCCACATCCAAAAGGGATTTGAGACTGAAATGGCTGAGGGGGAGGTTCCGAAGATTAATTTTCAGCATATTCCTGAATTCACCTCGAATCAAGCGATTACCGGATTATTATCAAATAAGCTTTCAAAGCTGAATATTGAAACGACGGCTGCCTTCGCCTGGAGTGAACAAACCGGAGAAGCTTGGCAAGTCATGTATGAAAAATTAAAATTGAATTCGATATTAGAAAATACAGAGCTCAAAAAGGTTATCACAGATGAAGGAAATGTTTCGGAACAGAGTGGTTTATCTGGCAGTGCTGCCGGTTTTTCCATCATGTTCTTGATGATTACGATGATGAGCGTAACAGGTACGATTTTAGAAGCAAGAAACAATGGGGTGTGGTACCGGCTAATTTCTACTCCAGCATCTCGATTTGAGATTGCAGCTGGTTACCTATTATCCTTTTTCTTGATTGGCTGGATTCAATTCGGAATCTTGATTGTTGCTACGACTCTCTTTTTTGACGTGAAGTGGGGGAATCCATTTTCTTTGATGATTTTTGTTTCGGTGATGCTGTTCGCGATTGTGGGTCTTGGGCTCATGATTGCTGGATTAGCAAAAACAGTGGAGCAGCAGTCTGCAGCCGGAAGTCTCATTGTCGTTTCCACCAGCATGATTGCTGGAGTCTACTGGCCCCTTGAGATAGAACCTGTCTTTATGCAGAAAATGGCTAATTTCTTGCCGCAGACATGGGCCATGAAGGGATTAAAGGATATTGCTGGAAATGGCGTGCTGCCTTTTGAGTCGATAGCTATTTTACTTGTGTTTGCACTGGTGTTTTTATTTATAGGAATGAGGAAAATAAAGTTCGAGTAAGTAAAAGACGCGCTGAGAGTTCAGCGCGTCTACTTTAATTCAAAATCCATTTGTCCTTTAAAAATAAAATCCTTGATACAGCAAAGAATAAAGCAATTGAGACAATGAGGCTACTAGTTGTAAGGAAGATGTTTTGATAATCAATCACGCCATAAATCAATCTTTAAAGAGAGCAAAAATATTGAAAATCCGATTATGTAATAGTCTTTTTGTGGCAAATGTTTTTCTACACGAAGGGAGAGGAAGATTATCAATATTAAAGGGTTGAATCACTTTTTATTTTCTGTCTCTGATTTAGACAAATCTATTGAATTTTACGAAGCTGTTTTTGGAGCGAAGTTGCTAGTTAAGGGAAACTCCACGGCCTACTTCGATTTGAATGGTATGTGGATGGCTCTTAATTTAGAAAAGGATATATCAAGAAATGAAATAAAAGATTCATATACACATGTGGCGTTTTCAATTGATGAAAAAGACTTTGACGAAATCTATGAGAAGCTGGAAGGCTTACAGGTGAATATCCTTAAAGGCAGAAAGAGAAATGAGCGAGATAAAAGGTCTATTTATTTTACCGATTTAGATGGTCATAAGTTCGAATTCCATACGGGAACACTACAAGAGAGGCTGGATTATTATAAACAGGAAAAGTCTCATATGACGTTTTATTTATAAAAGGTCATCGACATCTATAATGAAGAAAAGGAAAGCCTCCAAATTGAAGATTGGAGGCTTTCCTTTTTAGTTAGTTCATAACTGTTAGTAGTTGTTCAATCGATCTCCGTGGACGTGGAGTGGGAATCATATCGGGGTAGCCAACGTGCAGACTGCCGACGATTTTTTCACCAGGATTTACGCCTAAAGCTTCACGGAACTCTGTGCTATGAATCATGCCGTATGTTTCCCAAATCATTCCGATTCCTTGTTCCCAGGCAAGCAGGCTGAAGTTCTGAATCAGGGCACTTGTAGCTGCATAATCTTCTTCGCGAGTCATCGGATTAGGGTTTTCTTCCATTACTACCGCGACAAACATTGGAACATCTATTAGTTTATTATATCCGCGCTGTCCGGCTTCTTTTTTCTTTTCTGGATCCTTTTCCTTACCTGCCATAAAGGCACGGGTTGCTTCAGCCAGTTTTAAACGGCTATCACCGTGCACGACGACGAAGCGCCACGGCTGGGTCATTTTATGATTCGGTGCCCATGTCGATGTTTCCAATAAGGATTGAATGGTATCAAGGGGGACAGGAATGTCCTTAAATCGTTTGATACTGCGCCGTTCTTTAATGATTTGTTCAAGTTTCATGTTCATCCTGCTCCTTTAACCTCTATATGTACGTTTATTAGTTTTTTTTAAAAAATAATCCCCGGCTGCCTAATATGCTTTCAACGTGAATAAACTGACTTGAATAAAGAGGGGGCAATATTCTAGTGACTTGCATTCGCTACTAAGCATATAATTTCTACTAGGCACAGAGAAGCCGGGGCGACATTGTATCTATGTACAATATCAAAAGGGTACGATAATAGATTATCGTATTTACTTATCAAATTTCAGAGATCAATAATGAAATTGAAAATCATTATCAATTAGAATTTTCTCTTATTTCCCGTTATTTGTCAAGCGTATTTCTGAAAAAAATTCAAATTATTTACCAATCCTTTCGTTTATTTCAAAATCTTTTATATATTCTGTATAAAAATGTATAATGAAAAGATAAAAAATGCTATCTACATATGAAGAATTGAAGGGTGTCATAGATGAAAAAACTGTTCTCATTTCTTAAGCCATACCGACTCTTCATTACTCTCGCTTTATTTTTAATGATTGTTGAGCTCGGTGTCGAACTGTTACAACCGCTATTTATTGCAAAAATAATTGATGATGGTATTTTACAGAAAGATCTCTCGGTCGTGATTAAGTGGGGAAGTATTATGGTTGGACTATCTATTTTCTCCTTTCTTGGAGGAATTGTTAATTCGTTTACAGCATCTCATGTGAGTCAGAGTTTTGGCCATGATGTCAGGAAAAGCCTTTTTGGAAAAATTCAGGCGTTTTCTTTTGCTAATTTGAACAACATCCCAACTTCCTCGTTGATTACAAGGATGACCAATGATGTGACTCAGCTTCAAAATACGGTTTTCATGGCTTTGCGGATCATGGCAAGGGCACCATTAATTGTTCTTGGCGGTGCAATCATGGCGATTACGGTCAATTTGAAACTATCGCTTGTATTAGTCATTTCGATTCCAATTCTTGTGTACTTCCTAGGGTGGGTTATGAAACGAGCGGCAAAGCTGTTTAAGCTTGTACAGGAAAAGCTCGATAATGTAAATAGCGTCATGCGGGAAAACCTGATAGGCATGCGCTTAATTAAAGCGTATTTACGTAAGGAACATGAAATCAAAAGATTCGATGAGTCGAACGATGAGTTGAAAAGAAAGACCGTGTCTTCCCTTCGGTTGATTGAAACAACGATGCCGGTGCTGATGTTGGTTATGAATGTGGCCATCCTGGTCATACTTTGGCTTGGAAGCGAGTTTATTGCAACAGGAGATATACAGGTCGGAGAAGTGGTGGCGATTGTTAATTATGCAACGAGAATTACAGCATCACTTTCAGTTTTTTCGTGGCTGATCATGGTCATATCAAGGGCAAAGGCTTCAGCCGAACGCGTGACTGAAATATTTGTAACCCCCATAGATCTTGATGAAGGTATGATGGAAAGTCAGAGTGGGGTCGTTAAAGCAGGAAGCATCGAGTTTCAGGATGTTTCATTCCGTTATCCTGGAAGTGGTACACCTGTATTGAAAAATTTGAGCTTCACTGTTGAAGCGGGAGAATCGCTCGCTATTATCGGAGCGACAGGTTCAGGGAAAACCTCCTTATTTCAGCTAATTCCAAGATTGTACGAAGTTGAAAGTGGATCCATTTATATAGACAGCCAAGATGTGAAAAATATTCCCTTGGATTCCCTTAGAAAAAGGATTGGTTATGTACCGCAAGAAGCCTTGCTTTTTTCCGGATCTATAAAGAATAATATTGCTTGGGGGAAAGAAAACGCCACGATGGAAGAGCTTATGATAGCTGCCCAGCATGCTCAGGTTCATGAGACGGTGATGAAACTGCCAAAACAATATGAAACGCAGTTAGGGCAAAAAGGAGTGAATCTGTCAGGTGGGCAAAAACAGAGGTTATCGATTGCGAGGGCATTGGTGCGTAGACCGAAGATTCTCTTGTTGGATGACAGTACAAGTGCCTTGGATTTAAAAACGGAAAGTAAACTGCTTACTGCTTTAAAGTCCTATACATGCACGACACTAATCATTACACAAAAAATTAGTACAGCCATGGAGGCAGATAAAATTTTATTGCTTGAAAATGGTGAGGTGCTTGCGGAAGGGAAACATGAAGAGTTGATCAAAACAAGTACTCTTTATCGGAAAATCGTTCACTCACAGTTTGGGGAGGAGGGGATTTCTCTTGAGTCGAAAAATATTTCCCGCTAAGATAAAGTCAAAACCATCCAACTCATGGAAAACGATAAAACGAATAATCCCCTATTTAGCAACGAATAAAGGTCTGCTATTCTATGTCCTTCTTATGGTACTGATAAGTTCGATATTGGGATTGCTTGGACCCTTTCTTGTTGGTATGGCCATAGATGATTATATTGTAACGAAGGAAAGCGGAGGGCTAATAAATCTGTTGTTCGGGCTTCTCGCGGTCTATATTTTCTATTCACTTTCGATGTGGTTGCAGAATTATTGGATGATCGGAATTGCACAGGATACGGTGTATGTGATGCGCAATCAATTGTTTAAAAAGCTTCATCAGTTGTCGATCCCCTTTTTTGATCGCCGTCAGCATGGGGAATTGATGAGTCGTGTCACGAATGATATTGAAAATGTCAGTTCTACTTTGAATAGTTCTGTAATTCAGGTTTTTTCAAGTGTACTAACATTGGTTGGAACAATCGGAGTGATGCTTTATTTGAGCCCATTGTTAACGATTCTTACTCTCTTCATCGTACCTCTTATGTTCTTCGGCTTGAGATGGATCACGAACCGGACAGGAAAGCTTTTTAAAGAACAGCAGAAAAATCTTGGCGAACTGAACGGGTTTATCGAGGAGTCGATTTCCGGACAGCGAATCGTGAAGGCTTTTTCACAGGAAGATAAAGTTATCCGCGATTTTATTACCCGGAGTGAAAACTTAAAGAAAGCTGGGTTTTTATCGCAATCTTATTCAGGGCTGATTCCAAAGCTAATGAATTTATTGAATAACTTAAGTTTTACGGTAATTGCAGCTGTCGGTGGATTTTTAGCGCTGAGTGGCGTTGGTACGGTTTCCATCGGGGTCATTGTTATTTTCACAGAGTACTCAAGGCAATTCACCCGACCGTTAAATGACCTAGCTAACCAATTTAATACACTGCTTTCGGCTGTTGCTGGTGCGGAGCGGGTATTTGCCATTCTTGATGAAAAAGAAGAGGGAATGGATGAGAAACAGGCCGGTGAACTTCGGAATGTCTGTGGTGAGGTGGACTTTGAAGAAGTTTCCTTTTCATATAATGAAGAGGATCAAACAATACATAATGTCAGCTTTCATGCAAAAAAAGGAGAAACCATCGCGCTTGTTGGGCCAACGGGGGCAGGTAAAACGACAATCATTAATCTGCTTGCCCGTTTTTACGAACCAAACAGCGGCCGGATCTTGATAGACGGCCAGAATATCCAACAGGTAACGAGAGCAAGTCTCCGCAAGCATATGGGATTTGTATTACAGGATTCTTTTTTATTTCAGGGGACCATTTGTGAAAATATCCGCTACGGACGATTGGAGGCGGGGGATGAAGAAGTCGTGGATGCAGCCAAGCTTGCGAATGCTCATTCCTTTATCATGAAGCTACCAGATCAATATGATACCATTTTGAATCAGGATGGCAGTGGAATCAGTCAGGGGCAGCGCCAGCTTCTATCGATTGCAAGAGCGATTTTAGCAGATCCCGTTCTATTAATCTTAGATGAAGCGACAAGCAGTATTGATACGATTACCGAACTGAAAATCCAGGAAGCGTTACACCGATTGATGGAGGGAAGAACAAGTTTTGTCATTGCTCATCGATTGAATACGATCCAGCAAAGTGATCAAATTCTGGTACTTGATGAAGGGAGAATCATTGAAAAAGGTTCCCATACTGAGCTTTTACAGCAGCGAGGATTTTATTCTGAACTTTATCGCAGCTCATTAAAGGAAAATCAGACCGGGTAAAAAAAGTGGGCCATTTGGCGCACTTTTTTTTGCATTTGTCGTGTAAAACCAGAACCTTAACCTTAGGAATTGGATTCCGATTCATTTATTGATGCAATTTCCTCAACTAAAAATATGAGGAGTTCATCGACAAAATAATTGTAAATCCATTACAAATTGACTAATTTACTATTGCTAAAAAACCTTATAATAACATATAATTCTGAATATATAAAAAATTAACTTAAATTTAGTAGGTCATAGGAGAATATAGACCTAACACCATATGAAATAAAGATTTTTTATAGTAATTATTTAGTTCCAATAGAGAGGAGATGGAAAAAAATGAAAGCGGTTAAATCAGTTATTCTTTGGGGGATCATATCGGCAGTGGGTGCAGTAAGTTTTGGCTTCGTCGCTTTAAACCGAGGAGAAAGTATTAATGCCATGTGGATAGTCACTGCAGCTCTCTGTGTATATTCGGTTGCGTATCGCTTTTATAGTAAATTTATCGCACAGAAAGTGTTTGAGCTAGATGATAATCGCCAGACTCCATCGGAAGCAAATAATGATGGAAAAGACTACGTTCCTACAAATAAATGGGTGTTGTTTGGCCACCATTTTGCAGCAATTGCCGGAGCTGGTCCGCTTGTAGGACCGATCCTTGCTGCACAAATGGGATATTTGCCGGGAACACTTTGGCTTGTAGTTGGAGTTGTTTTAGCTGGAGCGGTACAAGATTTTATTATACTCTTCGGTTCGATGCGCCGTAACGGTAAATCGCTTGGTGAGATGATCAAAGAGGAAATTGGACCAATTACAGGTTTGATTGCAATGGTAGGGATTCTTGGTATCATGATTATTTTATTAGCGGTACTTGCCCTTGTAGTCGTAAAAGCCTTGGTTGGCAGTCCGTGGGGGATGTTTACGATCGCTTCGACCATACCGATTGCAGTCCTTATGGGCGTCTACATGAGATATATCCGGCCTGGTCGGGTTGGTGAAGGTTCAATCATTGGTATTATCTTATTGATGCTTGCTTTATACTTCGGTCGATTTGTATCCGAAAGCGCGACATTGGCGCCAATGTTTACATTCAATGGTGAAACAATTGCCATCATGTTGATCGTATACGGATTTGTTGCTTCTGTTCTGCCAGTATGGATGCTATTGGCACCACGTGATTATTTAAGTACATTCTTGAAAATCGGAACGATCATCGGGCTTGCGCTTGGTATCTTTATCGTCATGCCAAGCCTTGAAATGCCTGCTGTCACTCAGTTTATCGATGGAACAGGACCTGTTTTCTCAGGGAATCTATTCCCGTTCTTGTTCATCACGATTGCTTGTGGAGCGGTGTCGGGATTCCATGCCCTTGTTTCTTCCGGTACAACTCCTAAAATGATTGAACGTGAATCTCATTCGCGTCCAATAGGATACGGAGCTATGCTGACTGAATCCTTTGTTGCCATCATGGCGATGATAGCAGCCTGCGTACTGACACCAGGGATTTACTTTGCGATTAATAGCCCAGGTGCAGTTGTTGGAACGGAGCCAGCTCAGGTAGCAGCGACGATTTCCGATTGGGGATTCATTTTGACACCAGAGATGATTACTGGTCTTGCAGATGATGTCGGAGAAGAAACGATCTTGTCCCGTACTGGAGGAGCGCCAACCTTTGCAATTGGAATGGCTCATATCTTCTCAAAGGTGGTTGGTGGAGATTCACTGATGGCGTTCTGGTATCATTTCGCGATCCTGTTTGAGGCATTGTTCATCTTAACGACTATTGATGCTGGAACAAGGGTAGGGCGTTTTATGATTCAAGATATTCTCGGAACCTTTTATAAGCCATTTGCACAGACGAGTAAATGGCTGCCAAACATCATTGCGACGGCCATTTGTGTTCTTGGTTGGGGTTACTTCCTTTATCAAGGAGTTATTGACCCTCTTGGTGGAATAAATACACTTTGGCCGTTGTTTGGAATTGCAAATCAGATGCTTGCAGCCATTGCATTGCTGCTTGGTACAACTGTCCTTTTCAAAATGGGTAAAAAAGCATACACATGGGTTACGCTTGTACCGACTGTATTCTTATTGATTGTAACTATGACGGCAGGCTGGCAAAAGCTATTCCATGAAAACCCGGCGATTGGTTTTTTGGCGCATAAGGACAAATTTAAAGCCGCTTATGATAATGGGGAGGTTCTTGCCCCGGCAGCTAACTTAGCCGAAATGAAACGAGTTATCATCAATGATTATGTGGATGCAGCCCTTTGTGCCATCTTTATGATTGTTGTTATCACTGTCCTGATTTCAGCCATAAGATTATGGATCAAGGTCTTAAAAAATCAAAAAATAGATTTACATGAATCACCTTATGTATCAAGGTCATAAGGGAGGGGAGACAATGCTGAAAAGATTAACAAAGATTCTTAGCTACAGAAAGCAGTTTGTCAGTTTGCTTGTCGGCGTACCTAGTTATGAAACTTATGTGGACCATATGAAGGTCCACCATCCGAAAGATACAGTAAAAACTAGGAAAGAATTTTTCTGTGAAGCTCAGGATGAACGGTATAATGCTAAAGGTGGTAAAGTGTCTCGTTGTTGTTAACTGGCAATATTTTTGAAGGGCCCTCGATTTGAGGGCCCTTTTTTGTTTTTTTTAGAAGTAGGAAATAGGGATGGATTATAAGAGCATTAGATTGAAACGGTTATTTATTCATCCTAATGTTATAAAATCTAACACTTTTTTTATAAAATTATTTAAAGAAGTTGAATTATTAGAAAATTAAGTTTATGATAAAAATTATAACATGATGATGTTAAAAAACATAACATATAGAATAAGGGGGAAACAAAATGCAAATGGCAGATTCGGTATTTATGTTTTTGGCAACAATGATGGTTTGGCTAATGACACCAGGGATTGCCTTATTTTATGGTGGGATGGTAAAAAGTAAAAACGTCCTGAATACGGCAATGCATAGTTACATGCCATTGGCTGTTATTTCTATTCTTTGGGTACTAGTTGGTTATTCATTATCATTTTCTTCAGGAAATACACTCCTTGGCGGTATGGATTGGGTTGGTTTAAAAGGCGTAGGCTTCGAACCAGGTCCATACAGCGAAACAATTCCTCATAGTTTATTCATGTTATTCCAAATGACTTTTGCTGTATTAACCGTTTCAATCATTGCAGGTGGTATTGCAGAGCGAATGAAGTATTCAGCATTCTTAATTTTTACAATTCTTTGGTCTCTATTCGTATACGCTCCTGTTGCTCACTGGGTATGGGGAGGCGGCTGGTTAGCTGAACTCGGTACTCTTGATTTTGCTGGTGGTAACGTTGTTCATATTTCTTCCGGGGTTGCAGGTCTGGTTTTAGCGATCATGTTAGGTAAAAGGAAAGAATCAGGTAACAGTGCACCACATAATCTTCCATTAACATTCCTCGGCGGATCATTAATATGGTTCGGATGGTATGGCTTCAATGTCGGAAGCGCACTAACAATTAATGCGGTAGCAATGAATGTATTCGTGAATACAGCTGTTGCAGCAGCTGCAGGTATCATTGGTTGGTTAATTGTTGAGTATATGGCGAATAAAAAAGCAACATTGCTAGGTGCAGTATCTGGAGCGATTTCTGGGTTAGTTGCCATTACACCAGCGTGTGGATTCGTAACACCGGCATCTTCAATCATTATCGGTGTCGTCGGTGGAGCAGTATGCTTCTGGGGTGTATTCTTCCTGAAAAATAAACTAGGATACGATGATGCCCTAGATGCTTTCGGATTGCATGGCATCGGTGGAACATGGGGTGGAATCGCGACAGGATTATTTGCTACTACTTCCGTAAACGAAGGTGGAGCTAATGGTTTATTCTACGGAGATTTCAACTTGCTTTGGAAGCAGATTTTAGCGATCGTTGCAACGTATATATTCGTGGCTGTGATCACTTATATCATTGCAAAAGTAATAAATCTTTTCGTTCCATTACGTGTCAGTGAAGAAGATGAGTCAATGGGGCTTGATCTTACACTTCACGGCGAAAAAGCCTATCACGAATCAATTTAAATGGAGGTTGATCATATGTCTGAGGTTTTAACGAAAATTGAAATCATTACACGTCCTATTAAGTTTGAGCAATTCAAAGCAGAACTTGCAAAAATAGGAGTAAGTGGAATAACAGTATCGGAAGTAAAAGGAACTGGGCTTCAGAAAAGTTATGTGGAAACGTATCGCGGTCGAAATCGGGAAATGTCGTTACATGACCGGATGAAAATCGAGATTGTTGTTTGTGAAGTTCCAGTTCAGGATGTTGTGGAAGTAGCAAGGAAACTTTTGAGCACTGGGAAACCCGGTGACGGCAAAATCTTCATTTATGAATTAGCGAATGTCGTGAATATCCGAACAGGAAAAGAAGGACATTATGCTTTAAAGAACGAGAACTAGAGGAGATTAATTAATCCGATATAATGTGCTGATTTCAGCAATTTAGAGAAAGGAGCAAAATATGGGGAGACTGGTCCGAATTGTTAATGCAAAAAAACAAAAGATTGTTGATACACTCATATCAGAGAATGTATATCAACCTGCTGACCGACCCTTTTTATTAGAATTACCATTAAAAAATTTAGAAGAAATTTTATCACTTCGAATAAAATCCTCGTTTCAAAATCAGAGTTATAAAAAATAACATTTTACAGCCGTTTCTTCTAAATAAAGGAGAACGGTTTTTTTTATGCTTTTACTGCATATCTTTGGCAATGGAATTTAAAAGTTAATAGCTTTGAAATGAATTTTATTATATAAGGAAACTTTTTTTTTATCTCCCATAGAAATCGATGAGTATTCCTACTATAATGAATATGGACAAAAATTTAAATCCATTTTATTTGGTTTTTTTGACACTTTTAGCTTAGTTAATTCAATTTTTCTTTATTTTGCGAAAAATAACTTCAAAAAAATTGTAAGTCTTCCAAAAATAACGAAGTAGGTTCGCGAATGCACTGTTTATAGTGAGGGAAATTTATAAATATGTTCTTTTATGAGGTGAGGGGAAATGGATCAATTTACGGTCGAGTCCGTTTTAAATATCATCAGGGAATTTGTTCCGCAGGATGCTTCAATATCTGTGGCTGACTCAGAAAAATACATTTATTACCAACCGAGCAAGCAGGTTGACTTAAGAATTAAACCAGGAGATTTAATAAGTGAAAAGACGGCTACGTATAAAGCCTTGAGTGTCCGAAAAAAAATTGGTGTACAAGTTGAAAGTAATGTATTTGGCGTACCTTATTATGGTTTGAGCGTACCAATAATGGACGAGGGTAATCCGTTAGGGGCAGTAACTGCTATTATGCCGTCAAAGCAGTTAATATTACCGACTTCATTTTTAACAATCAAAACGGATGACCACTGGATTCCACTTCCATATGACGAAATTATGTATTTAGAAGCGCAAAATAGGAAAACTAAAATTCAGTCCGAACGCGTAAATGGATTTCATAAAATGAACTTAAGTGAATTGGAGTTTATTTTACCGAATGATTTGTTTATTCGGGTTCATCGTTCGTACATCGTCAATATTAATTATATTCAGGAGATTCTTCCTGATTTTCACTCTACATTTTTACTTGTAATGAAGGATCAGTCTAAAATCCAAGTTAGTCAAACATATGCAAGTCAATTCAGAAGAGCTCTAGGGTTTTAACGTTTCTACTTTATGTGATAAAAATGCTGGTTTATGCTCTATTTAAGGCTTTTCATTCGAAAACGAATGTTACAATTACACGGGCTTGATAAAATTAAGTGTAAGAAAAGCGAAAATGGGGGTCTTTTGTATGAACGAAAGCGTTTTCAAAAAAATTCGCAACGAACAATTTAAGGGGAAAGTTGTTACAGCGGAAGAAGCAGCTTCATGGATTAAAGATGGGATGAAACTTGGTATGAGTGGATTCACTCGTGCTGGTGACGCTAAAGTTATCCCGATGGCTCTAGTTGAAAGAGCTAAAACTGAAAAATTCAAAGTTGACGTTTATACTGGTGCTTCTTTAGGGCCGGAAGTCGACCAACATATGGCGGAAGCTGGTATCATAAACAAACGCTTACCGTTCCAAGCAGATAAAGGTATTCGTAATAAAATCAATGCTGATGAAGTCACTTATGTGGATCAGCATTTATCTCATACAGCTGAACAAGTTCGTCAAGGTATTGTCGGACCAATTGATTTTGCTATTATTGAAGCATTGGCAATTACAGAAGAAGGATTAATCATCCCTACTACTTCTGTAGGTAACTCAGCCATCTATGTTCAAGAAGCTAAAAATGTAATTATTGAATTAAACGTGTCCCATCCAGAAGGATTAGAAGGCATGCATGATATTTATACACCAGCTAAACAAGGTGAGCGCCAACCAATTCCAATGACGAGCGCAAGCGATCGTCTTGGATCAATTGGTATTCCGGTTGACCCTGAAAAAGTTAGAGGGATTGTCGTTTCTACAGATCTTGATGCACCTTCTACAATCGTGCCACCAGACGAAGAAACAGCAACAATTGCCAATCACCTTATTAACTTCCTTCGTGAAGAAATCAAGGCTGGCCGTTTAACTGAAAACCTTGCTCCGCTTCAATCTGGTGTAGGTTCAGTAGCCAACGCAGTATTCGCTGGTTTCCTTGATTCTGAATTTAAAGATTTAGAAGTGTATTCTGAAGTACTACAAGATGCAGTATTCGATTTAATCGATGCTGGAAAAGTTAAATTTGCTTCAGGTTGCTCGATTACTTTAGCTGAAGAAAAAGGAAAACAAGTCTACGGTGAGCTTGATAAATACCGTGAAAAACTTGTTCTTCGTCCACAAGAAATATCTAACCATCCTGAAATCATCCGTCGTCTTGGTTTGATTTCAATCAATACTGCGTTAGAGTGCGATATTTACGGAAACGTAAATTCTACACATGTTTCTGGTACAAGAATGATGAATGGTATCGGTGGATCAGGAGACTTTGCTCGTAACGCACGCCTAGGTATTTTTGTAACAAAATCATATGCTAAAGGCGGCAAAATTTCTAGTATCGTTCCTTTCGTTTCTCATGTGGACCACACTGAGCACGATGTGGATGTACTAGTTACAGAACAAGGTATCGCTGATTTACGTGGTCTAGCACCAAAAGAACGCGTAGAATTAATCATCGAAAACTGTGCACACCCGGATTACCGTCCGCAACTTCGTGCATACTTTACTGAAGCTGTTGCTCAAACTGGTGGACATCAAACTCCACATATTCTTGAAAAAGCTTTCTCTTGGCATACAAACCTTGCTAAAAACGGTACAATGCTTGAAGCTACTCTTCAAGACCAAAAATAAGATATTCTGCCCCGCTATTATAGCGGGGTTTTTTTATTTAGGCTCAATTAAGGATTTTGTTGATTTTTTTGTTGAACTATCGGGGCAGGATAGCTGAAGAGTGCTGTTTGATCTTTATTCAACAATCGGGCCAGATTGTTGAATAAGATAGTAGTTTAGTTAAATAGAATATAAATACGCATAACGTTATAATTTTCAGAGTATTAAAAAAATAATATTAAGGAGAGGATTATAATGAAACAAAAATTGTTGGTATTTCTTTCATTTTTGGCGTTAACCACAATGTCATTTTCTATTCCCAATGTAGAGGCTGCAAGTTATAACGGGAAGAGTCCAGTTTCTACTGGTTGTCAAAATGATGCCTACACGGCAGTTTCTACGAGTGTGAAGAAGGATAATGGAACCATTGTTGGAACAATTCAGGTGAAATATAGTCCATCCTGTAAGTCTGCTTGGGCGAAAACTACATTTAATTCTGCCTTGCCATCCGGTTATACAGGGAATGCCTTTATTCACCAGTTTAATTCCGATCATTCGATAAAGCTCCGATCATATGATTGTAATAGTTCTGGAGGAAATGGAAAAGTACTTTCCGGACAAAAATCATGTTATACCCCCATGGTTGATGATCCAGTTGGAAATTATGCGAAAGCAGAAGGATATCGATCAACAAGCTCGAATCCTTTTGAAGCTTATGGTATTACTGGATACTATTAATAGGGGTCCTGCCGCATGCCCATCAAGCTAAGATTTTAAAGTACCCCCTAAACGAAATTTTTGTGTTTTTTATAGCACGGAAGTTCATTATTATCGTTTTGGGGAAGAATGTGTTTCTTAACTTGATAGCGATGTGGTGCTACCCCCAGATGCACTCAAGGTAGACAAAGGCATGAAGGAAACTGTTATAGAAATTTCACATTTCTTTGATAACGTATCGCGTCCTTCTTACAAAAATCTTAACTTTATCACATCAAAAAGGTTCTTTATGAAAACATATAGAATTAGCACCTATCGCAGTATTTTATAATTGAAGGAGTGATTATGTTGAAGTATTTAACAAAATCAAAAAACTCATCAACAGGTCTGAGAGGGTTTTTGGAATCCCATCCGTTAACCTCATTTTTTGTAATGGCATATTTATTCTCGTGGGTTGTATTAATTCCATATATCTTATCCCAATGGGGTATTTTTCCTAAAACAAAATCGTTTGATATTTTCTTTGTTGCCAATGCGTTTGTAGGCCCTATGTTAGCAGCATATATCATGTTTCGAACTCTTGAAGGCAATGAGTCATGGCAAAAAATTAGAAAAAGCATCAGATCGACAAAAGTCGGTTTAAAGTGGTACTTGTTTACTCTTATCGGTATCCCTGCTGTGATGTTTCTGGGGATGGTGATGTTAAATGGAGGGATGCCTACTTTCAATGGTCTTACTTCTAAATTTTTTGTGATTTATCCCATCTATTTTGTAGCTGTTTTCTTTGGCGGTGGACCATTACCTGAGGAAATCGGATGGAGGGGTTTCGCTCTGCCTCGATTACAATCGAAGTTTGGACCATTAAAGGCAACATTACTGCTTGGCGTTTTGTGGGCTTTTTGGCATCTTCCTCATTTCTTAACGGTTGCACAAAGGGGCGGACCAGGTTCTGACCTTTCTCTCCTATATATTAATTTGCCGATTTTTATTTTGCTGTGTTTACCGATTTCAATCATTCTCACTTGGGTCTATAACTGCCATCGCGGTAACTTATTTATTGTCATGCTGGTTCATACGAGTTTAAATACCTTTAGCTTGATACAGCCTTATTTGACCAACCCTTTTTTGAAAAATTCGGATTTATCTATCGGAATAGGATTAGTCTTTGTTGCTTTGCTTGTTCTTATTTTCACACGAGGCAACCTTGGATATAAACAAACTTCTAATGAAGTAGGATTCAGTAACAATGAAAATATAAGTAAATAGAAACGAAAACCATAAAAAAGGGGCAGTTGATTTTGGAGTTGCTTTTTGTTTACCTCATTTTTTTCGGCATTCTGCATCTAGATGGCAAATCCGTTGACCACGGCAAGACTTTATCCATTCTTCTTTGTGCTCAAATTGTTTATTCATATCATCTAACCTTATTAATCAATTTTTTTGATGAATTTAATTAAGAACCCCTTATTTACAGTTTATAAAATTAGGTCTTGATAACGTTTTGTTGGCGAGACCACATGCCCATCAAGCTAAGTAAAAACAATACCTCCAATAACGAAAAAACGCTATGCTTATCGTAAGAAGTTTACGAGAAAGGATGGTTTTTTTTATGAATCCTATCACCTCTAGTGAACTGACACTTTTTGCGAAAGAATTACAACGCTTTCTATCTCCATTAGTCCTACAAGAAACTGCCAAACAGATGGGCTTTGTACAGCGATCTAGTAAGTATCAAGCAGCTGAACTCATCGCCCTTTGCGTTTGGCTCAGCCAAGAAGTCGCTAGTACATCACTTACACAATTATGTAGTCGTTTAGAGGCTTCGACGGGTGTACTAATGAGCCCAGAAGGGCTGAATCAACGCTTTAATCCAGCAGCTGTCACATTCCTCCGAGAAGTCTTTACTTCGCTGTTAACACAAAAACTCTGTTTAAATCAATCACTTTCTTCAGACATAATTTCTACTTTCAAACGTATTCGGATTTTAGATGCGACTGTATTTCAGCTACCTGATTCCTTTGCTATAAATTATCAAGGCTCTGGAGGGAGTAGTAATACTGCAGGGGTGAAAATCCAATTGGAATACGATTTATTAAGTGGCCAATTTTTAAACGTACAACTAGGACCTGGAAAAAACAATGATAAAACATACGGTACAATTTGCCTTGAAACTGTTGAGAAAGGCGATTTATGCTTACGTGATCTTGGTTACTTTGATTTAGGAGACTTACAAGCCATTCATGATAAAGATGCTTACTATATCTCGAGATTAAAGCTTAATACACGTATTTATATCAAGAACCCTGAGCCAGAATTCTTCAACAATGGCACGATAAAAAAGCAAACAGAATACATCAAGCTTGATATGGCACAAATAATGTCCGGTCTAACTTCAGGTGAAACGATGGAAATCCCCGAAGCATACATTGGCCAAAATCAGAAGCTTCCAGCACGTGTTATTATCCATCGTTTAACCGATGATCAAACGCAAACCAAGTAATACGAGAAAAGAAGAAAGGCATTTCCATGAAGGAGAAAAGTAAGCACTTGATGGGGATGAATGTCTATATCACGAATTCATCGCCAGAAGAAGTTCCTACTGATTATGTCCATTCCCTCTATTCCCTGCGTTGGCAGATTGAGATTTTATTTAAAACATGGAAGTCATTCTTTGAAATCGATGAATGCAAAACAATCAAAAAAGAACGCCTAGAGTGCCATTTATACGGCCAACTTATTGGAATTCTCCTTTGTTCTTCTACCATGTTTCAAATGCGACAGCTTTTGCTTGAAAAGAAAAATCAGGAGTTGAGTGAATACAAAGCGATTTATATAATTAAAGATTACTTTCCGTTATTGTTTCAAGCAATAGCAATTGGTTCAGAACAGCTTTTGAAAATTCTTCATCGCCTTTTTCAGCTACTCAAAAAGAACGGTCGAAAATGCCATAGGTATAAGAAGATGACTGTCTTTGATATTCTAGGGGTTGTGTATCAAACGACGGTGAAGGATAGACAAGCTGCCTAGAAAAAAGCGCATATTTGATAGGCTTCTTTGGCATGCCTGGTATTCAAGAACTGGGTAGTTTTGGAACAATATCATTTTGTGCTATTAATTTACGTTGTTAGCTTGATGGGCATGGGGTCCTGCCGACAAAATGCGAATATGCTAAGATAATTTTTGGAATAAAAAGCCCTGAATTTTCTACGCTAAGTAGAAGATTCAGGGCTTTGTTTGAAAAGACTTATCTTATTGTTGATCACACTTTTTCTTTAATATCTTTTTCATCATATTGTTTAACAGTTAGCCAAGGTTCAAATAGCATTTTTAAGTCCTGTTGAAATATGGTAGAATCCGCATTAATTTTGTTAATTCGATTATTTGGTTGGTTCGATAATTTATAACAATTGGAAATTTTTATACATGTGGCCCCTTAATCCTCGAATCGTTTCCGTGCCCCTAATAAAGTTGTATCGTTTTGAAAAAAAATTGATTGAAGTATGGGCTATATTTGATGTGAAACGTTGATTTAACAACGTTTATAATTTTTTTTGATCAAACCTTTTTATAAAAATTGAGTTGCTGTTATAAGTTATATCATTGGTTCTGATCAATCTTTTTTTAAAAAAATGGAATGAATTCATTTACAAAACAAATGTTTAAGATCAATTCTTATCAAACTTTTTTATAAAGCTACAGATGGAGGTTGTTGTGATGTTGAAACTGTTTCAATATAACTGGCAAGTTCGTGATGATTGGTTTACATTGTGCGAAGACATATCGGATGAAGAACTAATAAAGAAACGGGTCGGTGGGTTCGGCAGTATCCTACATACCCTATTTCACATTGTAGATGTGGAATATATGTGGATCTTAGGTTTGCGTGGTGAACCAGTGCCTGAGGAGCCATTGTTTGAGGATTATGCTAGCTTACAAAAAGTGAAAAATCTTTCAGCTCAATACCATGAGAAAGTGAAGCCATTTGTGACATCTTGGACAAATGAAATGGATTCTCGGAAACTTTCAGAAACTGATTTCAATGAAGAACCGATTAGCTCTAGAGACGCACCAATCAGGCGCCGAGTTATTGAATGTACACACGGAGAGATCATTCGTCATGTCATTGTCCACGAAATCCACCATATCGGCCAGTTATCTATATGGGCACGTGAAATAGGAAAGGAGCCTGTTTCCGCAAATCTGAGAGGAAGAGGGCTATTCGATAATTAGACTGCCTTTGCCAATTACAATCGGGGCAGTTTAGTGGAATAATGGCTAGGTAATATTGGCTTTAACGAACTATAATGATGGTGTTAGAAAGTGCTTATAAAAGGAGAATAAGAAATGCCTGTTATTGAGTATCAACAATTTATTAAAGCCCCAGTTGAATTATGTTTTGACCTTGCGAGGAACGTGGATATTCATACCAAGACGACATCGAAAACAAAGGAAATTGCTGTTGATGGTGTGACAGAAGGGCTATTAGAGGAGGGAGATACTGTTACTTGGGAAGCCATTCACTTTGGTATTAAACAAAGGCTGAAAGCCCAAGTGACATTAATGGAAAAACCAAATAAGTTTGTAGATATTATGGTGAAGGGAGCCTTTCATTCTTTTGTTCACACACATCAGTTTATAGAAGAACAAGGTGGAACTATAATGATAGATAAATTTCGATATAAGTCACCGTTCGGTCCAATTGGGGTTTTAGCCGATAAGTTGTTTTTGGAGAAGTATATGAGAGAATTTATCATTTCTCGTGCAAAGGCACTGAAAAAGATTGCCGAGAATATGCTCTAACCTTGTTTAACTAACAGGTGCTTTACTTCATTTCAGGAGCTGATCAGCAGCTGATCAGCAGCTCCTTTTATTATGGAACTAAAGAGGCAGGTTAGTGGGATAAGTGGATGATAGTCCACTTCTCTTTGTGAACTAATTTATTGCCATTTGGGGAATTTAAATGGAAAAAGAACCATATAAAATTATGGAAGGAGGAGAGTCAAAAAATGCAGATAATGAACAATTATTTTCGTGCGCGTGCGAGTATGGTGTACATGATGACCAATAATGAAGTAATGAATCAAATCATTGCCTTTTACATGGATATGAATGGTATGCTCACCTTTGCGGGTTCCTCCCCAACTAATGGCAGAGGTACTGGTACAAAGGAAGTTTCCACTGCAACAGCAAACGATGGCGTCGACCCCTTAGCGTCACAAGGCGCCCTAACTTTATCCCGTGATGGACGTTTCCTACTTGCAGTTAACGCAGGCAGCCATAGTGTCAGTAGTTTCATCATAACCGATAGTGGAATGCCTGTTCTTGTTGATGTGAAGCCATCAGGAGGTGCTCAGCCCAATAGCGTAGATGTGTTTGGAAATCTTCTCTATGTCTCCAATGTAGGTCATGCCGAAAACAACTTTGCATCAAATATCACTGGTTTTCACATAGATGATAACGGACGCCTTACTCCTATTCCAGGATCCACCCATTCTCTTAGTACTTTTAATGCTCAGCCGGCGCAGGTTCTCTTTACTCCAGATGGCAGTAAAATCGTTGTCTCCGAGCTTACATCAAACCACCTCAGTGTATTCCATGTAAATAACAATGGTACGGTTACAGGACTGATTGTTAATGATTCTTACGGCCAAGGACCATTGGGCGCTTATTTTCTATCCTCTGGAATCCTCTTAGTTACAGAAGCGGTTTCAAATGCGTTGTCATCTTATTCATTGAGCAACGATGGTATCCTTCATGTGATCAGCGGCTCTGTACGAAACGGATATCAGACTGCTTGTTGGGTTGTAACAACGAGGGATGAACGTTTTGCATACACTACCAACACCTTAAGCGGCACCATCTCCACCTATCGAATCGATCAGAATGGAACATTATCGGTGGTAGGGCATATTACCAGTACACCGCCAGGTACACCACCAGGTCTTCCGATGGATGTTGGAGTCAGTAAAGATGGACGACATTTTTACACACTTAACGGAAATCAGGGTACAGTGTCAGTATTTAATATCCAAGATGATGGTAGTCTAGTAAGATTACAGGTTGCTGCCTGGACTAACTTTCCTTACTTTGGGTCACAAGGTTTAGCTGTTCTTTGATTCTATTAGGTTCACCATACTGGGTGGAAAAGAAAAATACAGGAATTTCTAAAAACAAGGCTGCCGACATATTGGTGGCTTTTGTTATGAGACAACATAATTGCAAGCTAGATTGTGAAGAAATGTACTGTGCGAGACGTTTCCTTATAAGTGCATAAGCACGAAATAGGAGGATTGCTAAAAAGCAATTACAACTGATTAATGGAAACTCGGAATGAAAACCTTCATGTTGAGCTGAAACGAGTTATCTGATACTCCTACGTGCACAGAATGGTAGTAGCCTGAATGTGTATGAAGCTAGGTAAAGTCGGCTGAAATGAACCTAAGTTGTTTATATAGAATATGGTTCATGATAGGTCGGGGTGCTACAAAATTCTAAGGTGGGAATTTCCAATAGGACTGACGAACTTGCGAATGTACGGGTCTAAATTTCTAATACGCTCGAAAGACGTATACTGTAAATGCAGTGTCAAACACCGAAAAGTACGATTAGTACATAGGAACCTTGGAATATCTAACAAATGAGGAGTTGACAGGCTCAAAGTAAGTACCTACGGTGTGAACAGGGGGAACAGGGAGCGATAATTTCAAACCCTTACCTATCTGTATCCATAGGATACAAAAGGTAGACCACAATAAGTGGTCTCTTTTAATGTGTATTTACTAGAGCATGTCATTGGATAGTGATTCTAAGAGTCATTCTTTGCTTCACGAAAGCGTGGTTTTTTTATCGATGTTGAGATGCCTGCTTTAGTCCTGCAGCGAATGCTTTGATGATCGAATTCAAATAATCTGTTTTCATTGTATATTTACTTTTATGTATTATTTGCAATATATTAACTGATTTTTAGTTTTTAATAAATAATGCTTAAGTATTCAAAAGAGCGGGAATTATACATAAGGTTTTTTAGATTATTTTTGTATATATTATACGTTCAAGTTATAGAAGTATGGTAAACTGCTAACAATGAAAGATTATCATACATAGAATTTTACATTATATATGTCGTTTCCTTAGTAATAGGGAGTTATATAGAATGGTTATATTGGAGGAGATAATTTGTTCAAGACCAAACTGCATTTTTGGACGTTAGAGTTATTATTATTGTCTTTACTTTTTTATGTTGGTACAAAGATTTCTTTTCTTTTTGAACCAATTGTGATTTTTACCTCAACTTTGTTCTTTCCAATCTTGATTTCAGGTTTCCTCTTCTTTTTGTTCAACCCAACTGTTGACTTTTTAGTTAAAAGGAGAATGCCGAGGGGATTGGCGATTTTATTGCTTTACGTGTTTTTCCTTGGATTGATTAGTTTGTTGGTCGGCCTAGTGGGCCCATCACTTTCCAGACAGGTCACAGATTTAGTCAATAACCTCCCGGATTATTTCAATCAAGTAAGAAAGTTCATTGAAGATTCAGCTGAGTCAAAATGGTTTTTGTGGACGGTGGAACAAGATTATGTCCCTTTGAAAGAAGTAGGAGATTCGCTTCAAAAATATTTGATGAATTTACCGAGTAATATAACGAATAGTTTGTCTTCGGTTTTCAGTGTAGTGACGAATATTACATTAGTAGTCGTGACGGTTCCTTTCATCCTATTTTATATGCTGAAAGATGGGGATAAGCTTCCAAGTGCCATCATGAAATTCGTACCGGTTCGTTATAGAAAACCAGCTTTAACAGTACTTCAGGAAACGGGAGACACGCTTACTACTTATATACAAGGACAGATGCTTGTATGCATGTTTGTTGGAATTGGAACGTTCATTGGATATTTAATCATTGGTTTGCCTTACGCGTTCTTATTTGCGCTGATTGGTGCGATTACCAATATCATTCCATATGTAGGCCCTTTTATTGGGGCAGCGCCTGCAGTCGTTGTGGGATTGATTTATTCACCGACCCAAGCGTTATTGGTCATTCTTGTTATAACGATCATTCAGCAACTGGATGGTAATGTCATCTCACCGTTAGTCATCGGGAAAAAATTGAACACCCACCCGCTTACCATCATTATCCTTTTACTCGTTGCTGGAAACATTTCCGGTATCATAGGGATGATTTTGGCAGTTCCGACATATTCCGTTGTAAAAACGATTGTGTTGAATATCGTAAAGTTCATCAGGATCCGGAAAGAGGAAAAGCTTGATGAAGATATATTAGAATGAAAAACGGGACCAACTCAAAAAGAGTTGGTCCCGTTTTTCTTTTTAAGAAAGGTTCCCTAATAATCAAGGGCACTTGAACATATTACAAACCTAAAGAAATATATTTTACTTCTAAGAACTCTTCAATGCCCTGGTGTCCACCTTCGCGGCCGAGTCCACTTTGCTTGAAGCCACCAAATGGAGCCTGTGGAACGGAGGGAAGTCCGTCGTTTAAGCCGACAATTCCGAATTCTAGCGCTTCAGTGGCTTTGATGCCTTTGGTGATATTTTCGGTAAACACGTATGCAGCTAAACCGAAAATGGAGTCATTTGCACGCCTAATAGCTTCTTCATCCGTCTTAAAGGAGGCGATTGGAGCTAATGGACCGAATGTTTCTTCCTTCATACAGAGCATGCTATCATCGATGTTGGAAAGAATAGTTGGCTCTAGGAAAAGCCCACCGATTGATTTTCCACCAGCTTCGAGTTTAGCTCCGCTACTGATTGCTTCATCGATTTGTTTTTGAACCTTATCCACCGCATCTTGGTCAATAAGTGGACCAATGTCGACGCCTTCTTCTAGCCCGTTGCCTACTTTCAGTTCGTTGACTTTGGCAACAAGCTTTTCGATAAAGGTTTCTTGAATGGATTCGTGAACATAAATGCGGTTTGAACAGACACATGTTTGTCCAGCATTACGGAATTTAGAACTGATAATGCCATCGACTGCTTTATTAAGATCAGCATCTTCAAAGACGATGGCAGGAGCGTGACCGCCAAGTTCAAGTGAGACTTTTTTTACCGTATCGGCCGAGCCCCTCATTAAGGTTTTACCGACTTCAGTTGAACCGGTGAATGTCAATTTACGGACCCGTGTATCTTGAAGCCAGGTTTCACCAATTTCTGATGATTTCCCTGTCACGACATTGATGACGCCTTTTGGAATACCAGCTTCTTCTGCTAATTCTGCCATTTTTAAAGCTGTAATAGGAGTCAGATTGGCCGGTTTAATGACGACCGTACAGCCGACAGCAAGGGCAGGGGCCACTTTTCTCGTAATCATCGCTGCAGGGAAGTTCCATGGTGTAATGACGGCTACCACTCCGACTGGCTGTTTAGTAACGAATAGTCGCTTATTAGACACGGAAGCAGGAATTGTTTCACCGTACACTCGTTTTCCTTCTTCAGCAAACCAAGATAAAAACCCATTAGCATAGGTCATTTCCCCAAGAGCCTCTTTTAAGGGTTTACCTTGTTCCTCTGTCATGATTCTAGCTAATTCTTCTTTATTATCATCGATTAATCTATGCCATTTCCAAATTAAATCAGCACGTTCATAGACTGAGAGTGATGCCCAACCTGTAAAGGCCTCATAAGCAGCATCGGCAGCCTTGGCTGCTTCAGTTGCACCACCTTTTGGAACGGTGGCAACGACTGCATCAGTTGCCGGATTTTTCACTTCAATTTTTTCTAGTCCAAAATCAGACCACTCACCGTTAATAAATAATCCGTAATCCTTCATGATAAAACCTCCCATTTTGGTTAAATCTATCAAACTACTTAAAAAATCTTTTAACTTTATACCAATACCTGTTATATAAAATTATAAACACTTTTTGGAGATTCTTAAATTTATTTGATTGGCTTTTTTTGGAGCCATTGTAATAAAGGGAAGAAGACATAGGGAAATTGGACAAAAATCGGGAAGGTTTAATAAAATAATAGATTATCAAAAAAAAGAGGTGCAAGTTGCACACCTCTATATTAATAGTTTATTTTATTTTTCCGAGGAGACTGCTACTTCACCCACATTGTCGGTGAGAGCTTGATTTGGATTGAATTCGCCTTCTGATTTAGAGATAACAACAGTCGCAACACTGTTACCGATAAGATTAGTGATGGCACGTGCTTCAGACATGAAGCGGTCAACCCCTAATAGAAGAGCCATACCTTCAACTGGAATCATCGGGAATGCAGCTAATGTTGCAGCAAGTGTAATGAAACCAGATCCTGTTACACCGGCAGCTCCTTTAGACGTTAACATCAAGATTCCTAGAAGGGTTAATTCCTGCCAGATGCTTAAATCGATACCATAGGCCTGAGCGATGAAAATTGCTGCCATGGATAAGTAAATGGATGTGCCATCAAGGTTAAAAGAATAACCAGTTGGGACAACCAAACCGACTACGGATTTTGAACAACCGTATTTTTCTAATTTTTTCATCACGCTTGGAAGAGCAGATTCCGATGAAGATGTTCCTAATACTAATAAGATCTCTTCTTTTAAATAGGCAATGAATTTGAAAATATTAAAGCCGTAGATTTTTGCGATTGTACCAAGGATAAGAATAATGAATAGAGCCATCGTGATGTAAACGCTACCCATTAATTGACCTAAGGAACTTAGAGAACTAAGACCGAACTTACCGATTGTGTAAGCCATTGCCCCAAACGCTGCCAATGGAGATACTTTCATAATCATACTGACTATGCCGAAGAATATATCAGCAATATGTTGAAGGAAGGAGACGACAGGTTGTACTTTTGGTCCCATCGCAGCCATTGATAATCCGAATAATACGGCAAAGAATAAAATAGGGAGCAAGTCTCCGCCAGCCATTGCAGCAACAGCATTATCAGGGATGATGTTAGAAATGAAGGCGATTGCGCCATGTTCTGTTTCGGAAGCGGCTGTTGTATATTGTGATACATCTCCGCCTTCGACTGAATCAATGTTGAAACCTTTACCAGGTCCTAACATATTTACTACGATAATTCCAATGGCAAGGGCGAAGGTGGTAACGATTTCAAAATATAGTAACGCCTTTCCGCCGATACGGCCAACCTTCTTCATATCGCCCATGCCGCCAATTCCGATGACGACAGTTAAGAAGATGATTGGTGCAATGACCATTTTTATCATTTTAATAAATAAATCAGCTAATATCTTCAGCTGTTCACCGAAAGTAGGGAAGAAGAAACCGACTGTAATACCTAGAATAATACCGATGATGACCTGAACGGTTAGATTTTTTAATATTTTCAAGGTGCATTCTCCTTTGTTATATGATAGCGCTTTCTTAACTTGACTTTAGTGTAACAGAAGGAAGAGTCAGAATATTCTTTTGGTGATATTGTTCTTTTTGTTCTTTTTGGTCTTGATGATAGTTTAGTAGCTGAAGGGAAAAGGAGGAATTCGAAGTAATATAGAATTCAATTAAGATCTACCCTGAACGGACGCAAAAAAAGTACCGGTGTAGCACCGGTACTTGAGAAAATCAATTTTCAAACGGTTTTATGAGTGCATAAAGGGTTTCAATAACGGGAAGTTTCAAATTGACCTTTTCAGCGAGACGCAGTGCTCCACCTTGTAAATGCTCTACTTCAAGGGTTTGGCCTTTTCGACGGTCTTGATGCATGGAAGAGGTTGATTCGTCCGGTAAGCCTTGCATGTTTTCTAGTGCCTGAGCAACATTCTGTTCTGTTATTCCGACGTTATAAGCATTTGCCAGTTTCTTCATTTCTATAAGGACATTTTCTAGTAACCTATTGGTTTCAGTGAATCTCCGTATCGTGCCAATAGGGAGGTTGGACGCAGTTGTTACACCCGAGAAAGCGGTAATGAACATGTATTTAATCCACATCCTGATTAAAATGTTTTCCGTTTTGCTTGCCCCCATTATAGCGGAACTGACTGCCTGTTCAAAATCGTCGCAAATCTTTGTTTGCGAGGGATGAAGCGGGCCATAGATTAAATCGTGATTATCATTGGAGTGTATTACATGGCCCTTTTCGTCTAGGGTAGCTATAATAAACGCGCTTCCCCCTATGACGGCCGCCTCACTTAGTTCGTCTTGTAAAATGGAGATATGTTCTAATCCATTCAAAAGCGGAAGGACCTTCGCGCCTTTTTTAACAAGAAGCTTCAAGTCGGGAAGGGTCCCCTGCAGGTGCTGGCCTTTTACGGCAAGAATCACTAGATCAACTTCTTCTATATCATTTACATCCTCTATGATATGTAGCTCGTTAAAATCATAGTTTCCATGAGGGCTAGTTATACTTAGGCCATCTTCTTTCAATTGTTGGGCGCGTTTTTTTCGGACAAGGTATTGAACGTGCTGTCCGGCCTGTTGTAACCTTCCACCAAAGTAGGAACCTAGTGCACCAGCCCCAATAATGACAATATTCAAAGTGCGCACCTCTCTTTTAATTAGGATGTCTTAATCATAACATTGACGGAATTTTCAGTAAATCTTTATCGTATGATATACAGGTGTAATCGTATATCTACTTCTGTCTCTGTCATGAGTGCAGCTCCTCGGGTGATTTTATAAACTCTTTCATAAGGAACAAGAGAGAGTTTACTTGGGAGGGGATTTTTCTATGACCAAAAAGGGACACCCCTCTAACACTTATACAGAAGAAATGAGGCGAGAAGTCATTCATTTGAAGTTGGAGGAGGGCTGTTCCATGAGCAATTTGGAAACGAGGGAAGAGGCTTACAACTTTTCCACGATAGAAAGTCAAACATGCTTTACAATGATTATGTAGCAACTTGGATCCTACTTGTTCTTTCTTCAAGGAAATATAGGTGAAGGGAGTTCTATTTAGTTATATAATAACGAAACTTGTCATATAGAAGTGTTAAAGAAAAGAAAAAAACAGCCTGATAGAATCCAGGCTGTTGATTATTATTAATTATAGACTTTAACTTTTACCGTTTTTCTACCCCAATTAATTGCTTTTGTATGAGAAGAGTAGAAGACGTCAATTTTATTCCCTTTAATCGCGCTGCCTTTGTCTGCAGCGATGGCTTCCCCGTATCCTTCTACATGAACTTTTGTTCCTAGTGGAATGACTTTAGGGTCGACTGAGATTGCTTTTACGTTAGGGTTTTTCTTTAAGTTAAGACCTGATGCTGTAATACCGCTGCAACCTTTGCAGTTCGCTGTGTAAGCGGTCGCATTGACGGTGATCGTTTTATATTTCTTGGATGATGTTGTTTTAGCTTTAGGTTTAGCAGAGGTCGAAGTTTTCTTAACCTTTAAAACTTGTTTTGGCTTAATGTGATCTTTTTTAAGGTTGTTCCAACTTTTTAGTTGGTTGACTGTTATATTATGTTTGTTAGCGATACCCCATAGTGTGTCGCCACTTTTAACTTTGTATGTAGTAGTAGCAGCCGATGAAACTCCGGAAAAACTAAATACCAGGAAGAAAGCAGTGAAAATTGGAAGTAGTATTTTTTTCAAATGAATAGTCTCCTTTGTTTTAAATCGTAGACTTAGAATAACAGGTCTATATGACAATATTGTTTCGTTGGAATAGTAATTGTGTTACAAAAACGTTTCTGTTGATAAACAATTGTAATATAAACCAGGTAAAAAGAACTAATTATTTAAATGCTCCTATATTATGTATTTTGTCAAAATAATAGATTTTTTGTTTAACAGCCTTTATATAATGGTATAATTTGTTTAAAAAGATAAAACATGGTTGTATCTCGTTTAGGTTCAAAGACCTGTATTTTTTGTAAAAAAGCACGTAAAAAAAGTTGAATGCAACAATTTTTTAGAGGATGGCGTTTTCAATTTTTATTCTTTGTGAAGTGGAAATTTCAGTTCTTGAGGTTTTCTTTTAATTGTGGGATTTTCAATGATTTTACTATCATCTCTTCATATAGTAAAAAGAAGTTCTTCGTTGTAATAATAGACGCATGAAAAAAGCCTACAGCTAAGGGATGTCGGCTTTTTTCATGTAATAAATTAAGACAAAACGAATTCGGAAGCAAAATCGACTAGCATTTGTTGATAAATAGCAACAGATTCGAGGCTTACACATTCTCTGTCGCCATGCCAGTTCTCACCTTCTGGACCAAACTCAATTGCAGGGATATCATAGGCTGCAAAAAAGACAGTATCAGCGGAGCCATGTTGCCCGAAAATGATAGCCTTCTGATTGGTATTCTTTTCAATAATTGGACGAAGAAGAGTGATGAATGGGTCATTCTCTTCGGTCTTTACAGGCTTACTGTACATGTTCAGATGAACAGTATTTCCTGTCACGCTTTCAATCTGTGCAATAATTTCCTCCATGGTTTGGGTGGGAAGATAACGGATATCAAGACTGAGTAAGCAGGCATCCGGTACCTTATTATAGACATCTCCACCTTTTATTTTAGCCAAATTAAGTGAGGGGGATGTGTAAAGGGGAGAATTATCCCGGGTAAAGGGAAGTTCTTTAATTTTTTGATAGAGATCATATGCCTTTTCAATAGCATTCACTCCTTCCCATGGCCGGCTTCCATGTGCGGATTTACCGGATACTTCAATATCCAGACGAAGGGCTCCCTTGGCCTGGAGGCCGATGCCTAACTGTGTCGGCTCTGCACAGATTACAAAGTCCCCTCTATAACCATGCTTCGCTAAATATCCAGAACAGTTCAAACCACCAATTTCTTCATCTGATACGATTTGGAGCTGGATTTTCAGACCTAAGTCTCTATCTTTTAGTTCGGAAAATGCACACATCATGCCTGCAATCCCCGCTTTCATATCAGCTGCCCCACGTCCATATAATTTCCCTTCATGAATCTCAGGGAAAAATTGATCCGGCGTCCCGCTGACAACATCGACATGGCCATTCCAAATCACGGTTTTTTCTCCGCTGCCAATCTCGCTTACAAGCATTTTGTACCCGTTATTTACTATTACATTCACGATAAGTCCTTGCTTGCTAAGCCACTCCACGCAGTATTCAACTGCCTCGTTGGCTCCTTCTTTTGATGAACTGTCAATAGATACTAAATCTTTAAGTAACTCGATTAGCAAAAAGAAAACCTCCTAAAAATATGCATACTATAATTATATATACCCTTTTTAAGAAAAGGTTAAATCAAAAATATTTTCCTATTAAAAAACGTTTATTCTTTTCATTTCTCAGGGTACGTAAAGGGAGAGACAAATTTACATTCTTTAAGGAGGATGATAGATATGGATAAACGTATAATTAGTGTATATGAAACTGGAGAAGAGGCCATTAAGGCAGTTGAGGCTTTGCAAGCACAAGGATATAATCGTGATGATATTTCAGTCGTAGCGAAAGATAAAGAAGAATTAAGGACAGTGAATGAAGAAACGGGTACAAAAGTTGAAGAAGGACTTGCTGCTGGTGCAGCGACCGGAGGGATATTGGCTGGTGCAGCCGTGGGAGCTGGTACAGGCGGCCTGGCCGGTACATTAATTGGTCTAGGCATACCTGAAGAAGAGGCAAATCGATATGAAACAGATGTAAAGAATGGCAAGCTACTTGTGTTAGTTGATGCAGATGAGAGAAAAGCACATTCTTCCTACTCAGGAATTACAGAAACAGACGAAACGCTTACTAAAAGTAGACCTCTTTAATAGATTAGGATATAAAAAGGACGGATCCTTTAGGGGCCGTCCTTTTTTGTTAGAATGTGAATTTTTTTATTTCGTTGTGCAATTCCTGGGATAGGGTATCTAATTCACTAGCAAGAGCATTTAATTGCTCCATTGAGGCATTCGTTTCTTCGACAGAAGCAGATACTTCTTCAGTACCGGCTGCAGTTTCCTGACTGATTGAGTTTAAATGCTCTGCATTACTAGACATCTGTGTGACCTGAGCGACCATCTCGTTCATCATCCTTTTAATTTCGTCAAAATTGCTGAATGTGTTATCGATAATCTTTGCTATGTGACTAAAGGCGTTTTCTGTATCGGTTACAAAAGTATCCTGGTGATGGATTTTTTGATTGACTTGGTCAATTAAATTAACGGTATTCGTTGTATCAGTTTGCATGGCATGAATGATTTTCGAGATTTCCTTCAGAGATATTTCCGTTTGCTCGGCCAATTTTTTAACTTCATCAGCAACCACTGCAAAGCCTTTTCCATGTTCACCAGCTCTTGCTGCCTCTATGGCTGCATTTAAAGCGAGTAAATTAGTTTGCCCCGCAATTCCGCTAATGGTCTTTACAATATCGCTAATATCACCGGAACGTACATCCAATGATTTAACCGCCTTGCTCATCTTATTGGAAATCAGGGTCGTTTCATTGAATTGCTGTTTTAGGTTTTGGACTTGAACGATTCCATCTTCCGAAGCCTTGAACATATTATCAGATTCCAGGGACATTTTGCTCGTACGTTCCTCTAAATCATTGATTTTATCAGCCAAAAGCTTTACAGCCTTTTCATTATTTTGACCGATTTCAATTTGGTCTATGGCCCCCGCCGCAATTTGCTCCATAGTCAAGGCTACTTCATTTGCCGAAGCAGAATTCTCATCTACACTGGCAACGAGTGTCATAGAGGAATCGGATACTTTATGGGAGAGGTTATTAACTTTTTCCAGCATGTGACTCATATTCCGGGTCATTATGTTTGTGCATTCTGCAAGCTGCCCAATTTCATCTTTCTTGAAAACGGAATTATTGGAAGTGAAATCACCATCAGTCATTTTTCGAATGGATTCTTGTAGCCTATTTATGGGTTTCGTTAAAGATCGAGTGATGAAGATTGCAGAAACGGCAGTGACGGTAAAGACGATTATCAGTGTGATGATATTATCAATTATCATCGAATTGGCACGGAGCTTCACTTCATTTTCATCTATTACACCTGCTATTTTCCATCCTGTTTTTGGGTTGGATACATAACCGATGATTCGGCTTTTTCCTTCATATTCCTCAATCATTGTTCCAGATTCGCTATTCATTTTTTTGAAAATATTTTCTCCTGAAATATTTTGTTGGATTTTCTTTTTATCTGGATGCGTAACGAATGATCCTTTCTTATCCAACAAGACAGAATAACCAGTTTCACCCAATTCAGTTTGATTAACCATCGTGATTAAAGTATCAATTGAAATGTCGACACCGAGTACCCCTATCAATTTATCCCCATCATAAACGGTCTTGGCTGCGGTAATGACAAGTGTGTTCGTTGCTTTATCGGTATATGGTTCCGTCCAAATAATTTTATTTTTTTCTTTCAATGCAGCTTGATACCAATCTCTCTGTCTTGGATCAAAGTCAACTGGTAAAACAGTTTTAGGGAATATTAAGGTTTTTCCTTCCTTCTCGGTGGCTATATACAATCCATTTATTTCCTCATTACTTGACTGTGTGGTAGAAAACTCAGCCATTATAGATTCAGGGTCCTTATTAAAAGAATTCATGATTGAATACTTGCTTATTCTCTCTAAATGATCTTCCGTTTTTTGAAAAAAAATCTCGAAAGAATCATTTATTGATTTTACTTGCTCTTTCGTCGATACCGTTAGTTCCTGGGTTCTCAAATCAAGACTATTATTATAGCTATTATAAGAAATGACTAATCCACTAATCATGATCAAAGCTAAAAAAGGAATCAAAATTTGGTTTTTTAGAGAATTAAAATACCATTTTGTTAGTCTTTTCATGTGGACGATGCTCCTTATGTACTTCAAATTTTTTTAATGGCTTCAATAGATATTTCGGCTTGTTTTTATTTTTTTGAAGCTTTAATTTGGAATATTCTTATAATTATTAATAATGTTGAAAGAGGGGATATAGATGATATAAAAAAAGAGCTGACTGTCATAGTCAACTCTTCCGTTCTTTATTCTTATTCGACTTGAATATTTTGTGTTCGGCAAGTATACCAAGTATAAAACTCTTCAGCATATTCAACTGATACGTCTTGAAGCTTTGTATGATGCACTGGCTTGGAGCGGTTAACAGTTTCAATTGAGGCAAGCCCGAAGAGTTTTTGTAATTTCGAGCGTTCTACTTCAATTTGAATGACTTTGCTTCTTTTTGTAATAAACAGTGATGTTTCTAAACTTCCTGATTTTAACTGAATAAACTCGTTATTTAACAAATAACGACTATTTTTGTAATCTAATATTCTCAATGTGTAAATAAGGACAAGTAAAATCACTGATACATACCATATGGCCGGTTTAAAATAATAGATTGCCACAGTCGTAAAAATCCAGAAAAAGCTGGGCCGCAACATTCGTACTTTGAGCGCTTGTTTCGATAAGAGTTCCATCGACCTTTCCACTTTGTAAGTAGGTAAAATCTCTTCTATCATCGCATACGCACGGTCAACCGATAAAAAGGGGTAGAGAGTATTTGTTTCAAGTTCTTTATCGCCTGTACTTCCTGCGCTTATCAGTTTTACCTCCGCTAAACCAAGCATTCTTTTAATGAGTGATTGGGTGATCTCGACTGCTTGTACTTTTTCTTTCTGAATTGAAAAAGCAGATTCGTCAAGTACACCTTTCTTGATATACACGCGTTCATGGTCTGATGATATTTCATACTTTCCATATTTAACGAACGTAGAAATAATTCCGAATGCAACGGCTATACAAATAATGCCGATGAGGGTGATGGTTACAATCCACCATGTATCTAATAGCGTTGCAAGCAACCCCTCGGCATCCTCCATATTGAAAAAATCATCGAGTGTATTATAAATAGTAGCGACAATTGGAATAAGCGCTAAGAAGCTGAGGGATGTAAAGGAGGCCTTCAGCACATCCTGTTTGGTCGGTGTAAAATGAATCGTCTTTTCAGAAACCGATTCAACATTTTCCGGGATCTCTTCTTCCTCAGAACCCTCGTCTTTCATAACGGAAAGTTCTTGTTTTATCGAAAATTCATGTTCAAGTCGTTTGGCCTCTTTTTGAGATATAACCTCAAATGGTACAGAACCTTGATCACCGGTCATCCCGGTTTCAAATGTTAAAGAAGTTAAGTTGAAAAGTTTGTGGAATAGAGTTGTACGTCGTTGAACGTTTTGTACTTTAAGAAGCGGAACTGTCCGAAACGACTTGGAGATAAGCCCTGATGTAATATGAACGGTTCCTTCTTTAATTTGGTATTTATATGTATACCATTGAAGGATAACTGAAATAACTCGCCATACCAAGTAAACTAGAAACCCGATTTGGAGCACTTTCATATATGTCTTTTCAGTACCGAAGTTAAGTACATAAAGCATGATAATAAAAAACAAGTTCCCTTTCATTACTTTTCCTAATTCGAAAGGGATTTTGAACGGGTGTAACCGTTTTGCATGTTCTTCCATTGTTATTCCACTTCCTTAATTTTTGCGAAATGGGCAATCTTATCTCGTAGTTCATACGCCTCTTTCTCTGAAATGGCAGGTATGTCATGGGAAGCACCCATTGTTCCGATACTTATCGAATAAAGATTATATTTCCGCAAAAACGGACCTTGGTTCAACTTGACTGATTGTACTTTTGTCATCGGAATGAGTTCGTGAGTTTCCTTCCATGCTCCTTGTTTTGTTTGAATGAATTCTTCGCTCACGTCGTAACGCCAATACTTTTGCAAAAGTATTGGTTCAATAAAGATGGACCATATTGCATGAAAAAATAGTAATACGATAAGGCCGGTTAAAGTCCATCCAATCCATTCTTTCCAAGTGAAAAAATTATCGGCATACAGTAGAATGCCTAGGACGGCGAGGATTACAAGATTGGTAATGGTTTCAGTCATCCGCCAAACTTTAACGGATTCTTTCGAAATTTTCTTCGTGGGCGGTTGAATCATTGAATACATATGTTCACTCCTTACTGTGTCTTAATACTTATACGGATAAACTTTCAGAAAAGTTCCCTAAATATCATCTTAGGGGATGAAAGAGAGCCCTAATAGGCATGGGGACGTTTATTGATAAAAGTCTAGATTTGTTAAATGACTAGCTGAAACTTCGCTCGAATAGTTGGGGGATTTTTTGTATATGTATTAGGGGAAACTTTCAAGTGAATCAATCTTCACTTTTTATCTGACCATAAAATGGACAAGATAGTAGGGATGAGTCTTTTTTCAGAGTAGGAGTGGTATGTTTGACATATAAAAGGAAGTTGAGTTTTATATTCTTCCTGTTTTTGATTTGCTTTTTTAATGGAGAATCGATGCAGGCGTCGAATGAAGAGGGAGTTCTAGGTCAGGAAATTCAACGTATTTTGAATGAGTCACCTGCATTGGCAGGGGCCTTGGTGGGAATTTCCATTCGTTCAGCAGAAACGGGAGAATTGATTTATGAACGCGGTTCGGAAACGAGACTGAGGCCTGCCTCGAATCTGAAGCTTTTGACTGCTGCGGCAGCACTTGAAGCATTAGGTGATGATTTTGTTTTTCAAACGGAACTGTACATAAAAGGAGTGCAGGTCGATCATGTTCTGCAGGGGGATGTGTATCTGAAAGGAAAAGGAGATCCTACGTTATTAGAAAAGGACTTTGAAGAGTTGGCAGTTTCCCTGAGGCAAAATCAAGTTCAGCTCGTTCATGGAAATCTCATTGGGGATGACACCTGGTATGATGATGTTCGTTATTCAAAGGACTTAGTTTGGAGTGATGAGCACGAATACTACGGAGCAGCAGTTTCAGCTTTAACGGCTTCCCCGAATGAAGACTATGATACCGGGACAATTCTCGTGGAGATATCTCCTGGTAAAAAAGCTGGTAAAAAGGCAACAGTGAAGATGAAACCGGAAACCGAGTACGTGGAAATCATAAACAAAACAAAAACTGTAGCAGCGGACGGAAAGAAGAAAATCGATGTCGAACGGTTTCATGGCAAAAATGTTATAACGGTAACCGGGACCATTCCCGAACATGCTGGGAAAACGAAAGAGTGGTTTTCGGTGACAGATCCTACAGAGTATGCACTAAATCTATTTGAAAAATCAATGAAGAAACAAGGAATCAAAGTGGTCGGTGAAAAGAAGCAAGGTAAAACGCCAGTAGATGCGAGGATAATTGCCACTCATGAATCAATGCCGCTTTCACAACTTCTTATTCCTTTCATGAAGTTGAGCAATAACAGCCATGCCGAGGTGTTGATAAAAGAAATGGGTAAAGCGGCAAACGGAGATGGAAGCTGGGAAGATGGATTGAAAGAGGCAAAAAGCCAGATGAAGTTAATGGGCCTCGATATGCATACGATTAAGATGCGTGATGGGTCCGGCATTTCCCAAGTCAATATGATCCCAGCAAATGAAATTACGAGGTTGCTATATGCCGTTCAGGAAAAAACATGGTTTCCTGAATACTTAAATGCATTGCCAGTTGCAGGTGTTGAAGAACGAATGGTTGGCGGGACGCTAAGAAAGAGGATGAAAAAGACTAATGCAACAGAGAACGTTCGAGCGAAAACGGGGACAATTTCAGGGACGAGCTCCTTATCTGGTTATGTGACGACCAAAAGAGGGGAGAAAATCATCTTTTCCATTCTCTTGAATAACTTTGTAGAAGAAAAAGGCATCACAGCCATACAGGATAAGATAGCCGTGATGCTGGCAGATCAGGAAAACTTGTTAGAAAGTGGTCTTTAGTATCCCTTTAGAAATGTAAGTTTGTAGTTCTAGAAAATCAGTAATGAGTATATCTGCATCTGCCAATTCATTTTCAGCGGCAAATCCGAATTGACAGCCTACAGCCACTAAGCCATTTACCTTTGCTGCTTCGATGTCGGATTTTCGGTCACCAATCAGGATGGCTTTCTCAATTTGATAGTCTTTCAATAGCATTCGCACTAAGTCTGTCTTCGAGCCTTTCGAAGACCTTTCCACACTGTATATGTCTTTAACATATTCATTTATCCCAAAATATGAACAGATTTCTTCCAAGTACTTTTCAAGACCGTTGCTAGCAATGAAAATAGAAATTCCAAGCTGTTTGAACGTTGACAAGGTCTCTATGACATGAGGAAAAAGCTGACCTTTTCCTTCTTTGATTTCTTGATTCAAACATTCTAAAAAAAGTTGGTCCGCCTGATTGCGAATATGCAAGGGATGCTTTGGTAATAAGGTTTCCCAAACAACTGTTAATGGGACTCCCATAATCTTTTGGTACGTGGAAAGGGGGGGATCTCCTGTCCAGCTTCCTTCTGATCGAAGGATTTCAAACGTTCTATCAAGTGAAGAGCCTAATATCTTATTTGTTTGAAATAGGGTGCCATCCATATCGAAGATGGCGGCAAAGTGGATCTTAGTCAATAAATGCACCTACTTCTTTTGTTTTTTTTCTATTTTTTGCCCTTAAGGAAGGAATATAAGGGAGGAAGAATAGAAATAAGTAGTATAGGAGGAATGCTTATGAACTTTCCAACACTTCAAGGGCCGTATACGGTTCAGGGTCTTATAGCTAACATTCATTTGTTTTCCCAAAAAAAGTCCCCATATTTAATCGCAATCGATGGTCGCGGAGGTTCCGGGAAAAGTACGCTCGCGGCCCGTATTAAATCAGAATGTCCGGATAGCACGGTTGTTCACATGGATGATTTTTATTTGCCGTCATCACAGAGAATACAACTGCCTCCCTCCAAAAAGAAAATTGGTGCAGACTGTGATTGGCCTCGGGTTTTCAGCCAGGTTCTGCAACCGCTTACTAGGAGGGGAGGAGCGAAATATCAACGGTATGACTGGGAAACGGACGCAATGGCCGAATGGCATACGATTCCTGCTGGCGGCCTTGTTATTATTGAAGGAACGTATTCCACCCGTAAAGAATTAGCTGAACTTTATGATTTCACAATCTGGGTAGAATGTCCCCGGTATCAGCGTTTGGAACGGGGACTTAAGCGTGATGGTGAAGAAGCACGTCCGATGTGGGAGGATAACTGGATGGTTTATGAAGATCTCTATGTGGACGCACATAGGCCACAAGAAAAAGTGAATCTTGTGGTGGACGGAACAAGATGAATTCAGACTCTTGATCTAGGCCTTTTCACTAATTCCCCATTGCAACTGGGGCAGGTGGTATTTGTTTTTTCAGTACACTCATCTTCATGTACTCAAGAATATAGGCGAGTGCCTGTGGTGATAGCTCCTATTTGTATGTTTCACAGGTACTTCTCATTTCCAATCATCATAGACTATCAATACGATTCTCAGTCTGCATAATTTCAGCGAATTCATCACATGCAGATTTGCCAAAGAAGTCTGCTGAATCAATTCTGCGCTAGAGCGCGTTCCATCAGGACCTACCCGTTCAAATGTAGCGGTCGCATCTGATACTAAGATAGGATTGAATCCGAGGTTTCCGACCATCCGGGTGGTGGTCTCTACGCAATGATCGGTCGTTAATCCAGTAATGACAACCTGGGGACAAGCTTCTTCTCTTAAATTCATTTCAAGTTTGATACCGATAAACGCACTATTCACATATTTTGTGAGAATCCATTCACTGACTTTGGTTGAATGAACGATATAAATTGGCTTGTTTCATTCTCTGGATAAAAGAGGGAATCTTTTGAGTCAGATAAGTGCCGTATATAAATCACCTGCCGATCTGTCTCCTGTCATGCTTGTATGGGCGGGTCAATACTAGATTCTGCTAGGATTGTTGCGCCTTTTTGGATGTCGACACCAATAAGCGGGACATTCTATTGTAGCTTCATTCCCATCATTCCTTTCCTGTGTCGAAGTTACTTTTAATTGTAATGGTTAACCTGTAACATTTATATTGAATTTTTAGATAAATTTCTGGGAAGCCGGAAACATTGGGGGAGAACTATGTTTACTAATGACGAACAAGCAGCCGTATATAAAGCTATTTATAACCGAAGGGATATCAGGAGTTTTTTACCGGATCCCATTTCAAAGGAAATACTGCAAAGAATTTTGGATGCGGCACACCATGCCCCGTCTGTAGGATTTATGCAACCTTGGAGTTTCATTGTGGTTTCATCTCAGGAAATCAAAAACCGCTTGGCCTGGGCAGCCGATAAAGAGAGAAGAGCGCTCGCAATTCATTATGAAGGTGGAAAAGAAAATAAATTTCTTAGTTTGAAAGTTGAAGGGTTAAAAGAAGCACCATATACCATCTGTGTAACCTGTGACCCGACACGGGGAGGTTCTCATGTGTTGGGGCGGAACTCGATTCCCGAAACGGATATTCTATCCACTGCCTGTGCGATTCAGAATATGTGGCTAGCTGCCTATGCCGAAGGATTAGCAATGGGGTGGGTCAGCTTTTACAAAAAAAATGATATCCGTGATATTTTGGATATACCGCCGCACGTCGAGCCTATCGCACTTATGTCGGTTGGCTATACTGATCAATACCCGGATAAACCTATTCTTGAATTGGCCAACTGGGAAAAGAGACGGCCAAAGGATGATCTTATTTTTGAGGATAAGTGGGGTAATAAATAAAACTCTTTGTATCTTCATTTAAGCTAGTGAGGAGAAAATTTGGTGATGCGCTCTATATTTTTAATAAATAAAAACAGGAAAAACAGTTATCCTCTCTCGAATTACACCCCATTAGGATAATGAGTGTATGCATGTGGAGAAGAATGGTGTGATAGGGTACATCGGGCTGTCGTTCCTCAGTTGCTTTTGATTGTATCGGGCGAGGATAAAGTCAGAGGAGAAGGAGATAAATGGGAAGTCGTTCAAATTGGTGATGCCACATCCTGATGTTATAAGTTTAACTATAAAGAAAAAAACACTAGCTGTATTTATTCACGGCTAGTGTTTTTGTTTCAAAATCTCCGGCGTTTAGAAGATCCAGGTATACCGAGGTCTTCGCGGTACTTTGCGATGGTTCGGCGGGATATTTTGGTTCCTTCATTTTCAAAGATTTGACAAAGTTTTTGGTCGGAAAAAGGCTTTATTTTATCTTCATCTGCAATCAAGACTTTTATTTTTTCTTTGATGGTAATAGTAGATTCGGTTTCTTGACTGTTCACGCGGTTTAAGCCTCTAGTAAAGATGTTCCTTAATTTGAAGAGGCCTTGCGGCGTTTGGATATATTTATTGCTCGTGGCCCTGCTGATTGTTGATTCATGAAGCTGGAGTTTTTCGGAAATATCTTTCAGAGTCATAGGTTTTAATCCAGCAATCCCCTTCAAGAAAAAATCCTGTTGTTCCTCTACAATTGTCGCTGTCACTTTGTAAAGGGTCATTTGCCTTTGTTCAAGACCTTTAATCAGTAATTGAGCATCATTTAAATGATTTTTAACGTAAGCTTTAGCGGGGTCGCCTGACTTAGTAGCTAAAATGTCCGTATAGTAATGATTGATTGATAGTTTAGGTGCAAGACTGTCGTTAACGGTAATCAGATAGCCATCCTTTTCTTTTTCTACGAATACGTCCGGAACGATGTAATGAGTCATATCGTTGGAAAAATGACTGACGGGACGGGGATTTAATGTGCGGATAAAATCTGATGCCTCTTGAATTTCCTGAATGGTTACTTTGTAAAGATTGGCCATTTTCTTGTACCGCTTTTCAGCTAAATCAGTTAAGTGCTTATCTATGATAGTGTACGCCAATTCATTATAATGCTCATGCTCACGCAGCTGAATGAGTAAACAATCAGTCAAATCTCTGGCACCCACTCCAATGGGGTCAAGGGATTGCAGAACTTGAATCATGTCTTCAATTTCTTCCAAAGACACTGAAAAAAGAGAGGCTGCCCAATTTGCATCCACTTCAAGAAATCCATATTCGCTTAAGTTTCCAATTAAAAATGCGAGGATCTTTCTTTCAAGAGGTTTCAAGAATCTCAGCATACTCACTTGTTCTAGTAAATGATTTTCTAGTGTTTCCGTGTTTACTGAATAATTATTGATTGGGTTATAATCACTGTCTCCATTAAATCCTTTACTTGTAACTGAAGATCCTCGTGCCTGATTGTTTATTTTATTTGTACGCATACCTGATTCAGAGAGTGAGGCGAGGGGGTCTTTAAATGTTTCAGTTATTTCGAGAACAGGATTTTCGTTGGCCTGTTGGTGTAAAAAATCTATAAGTTCATGTGCAGAATATTGTAGAATATTGATCGATTGCTGTAATTCAGGGGTTAAAGCTAACTTCAAAGTTTGCTTTTGATACAGTTCAAAGCTTACCTGCATTTATATCAACTTCTTTCATTTTAGATTAACAAAGGGGACAAAAGGGAATTAAAAATGTTATTACTATGATAATAATACAAATTTTTAGAAAATTCAATAATCTATGTTAGATTATGTAACATCATTAAGAAATTAATTACAAAAAACGACAATGTTAGTAAATAAGAATTAATATTTGTTGAAAAATGAAAATTTTCATATAATCGATTTATTTATGAATCAATTGATTTATATTCGAATCAATACCTGTTGTTTTTGATTTATTTATGAATCATTTTCTCTTTGAATACTATTATATAAAGCTCATATACTTTGGCACGTATCTTGCTATATAAATACGTATAGCAAATGATAAAAAAATCCATTACGTGAGAAGGGTGTTTTTTAGATGATTAAAGAGAAGACGGAGATTCAGGAATTAATCGATTTGGATAAAAAGCATTTTATTCATCCAACTACAGCAATCGCACAACAGCAGGAGGATGGTCCAAGTTTCGTTTTTACAGAAGGTAAAGGAATATATCTTACGGACATCACGGGTAGAACCGTCATTGATGGTATGGCCTCACTTTGGAATGTGAATATTGGACATGGACAAAAAGAGTTGGCTGAAGTGGCGAAAGAACAGATGGAAAAGTTGGCGTTTACCTCTAGTTTTGCTACCTTTAGCAATGAGCCGGCTATTCGTTTAGCGGCTAAAATTGCTTCTATTGCTCCTGGGGATTTGAATGCAGTTTTCTTCACTTCAGGTGGATCGGAATCGAATGATACGGCGATTAAACTTGCCCGTCACTACTGGATTTTAAAAGGCCAGCCTAATCGCCAAAAGATTATTTCCCGTTCGAAATCTTATCATGGGGTGGCTATGGGAGCGACAAGTGCAACTGGCTTGAAACCATTCCGTGATTTCACAAATTCCATTGCTCCGGATTTCTGTTATGTAGATGGTTCTTCCATTGAAGAGTTGCGTAAGGTCATCGAACAAGAAGGGCCAGAAACGATTGCTGCATTTATCGCGGAACCGATTCAGGGAGCCGGCGGAGTGAATCTACCTCCTGAAGGCTATTTTAAGGAAGTAAGAGAGATTTGTAATGAATACGGCATTTTAATGGTAACGGATGAAGTCATTACAGGCTTCGGAAGAACAGGTAAGTATTTTGGAATTGAGCACTTCGGTGTTGTGCCGGACATGATGTGCTTTGCAAAAGGTGTGACTAGCGGATATGCCCAGTTAGGTGGCGTGGTCCTTAATGATAAGATGCATCAGGATTTTATAGCCCTTTCTAAAGGCACGCTTTTACATGGCTACACATACAGTGGGCACCCAATGGCTTGTGCTGTCGCGTTGAGGAATATTGAAATTATTGAACGCGAAAACTTAATAGAAAACTCGAAACAGCGTGGCGTAGAATTGCTTGAGGGCTTTAAAAAGCTTCAAAGCAAACACCCGATTATTGGGGATGTTAGAGCACTGGGCCTTATTGGAGGCATTTCCATTGTCAAAGATAAACAAACCGGGGAAGGCTTTGAAACACAGCTAGCACCAAGACTTGTGGCTGAAGCGGCCAAGAATGGTTTAATTTGCCGGTCTGTTACGTTTGATCAAGATACACTCGTTTTTGCGCCACCTTTAATCATAACTAAATCAGAAGTCGAAAGAATAATTGAAATCCTGGATGAAACATTTACTGCTGTCGAAAAAGAAATTTTATAAGAGGTGAAAAGGATGGTAATGACGGAAACCCTGAAAAAGAAATTATTTATTAATGGTAAATGGCAAGAAGCCCAGAAGTTCACGACACTAAAGTCTCCCTATAGTGGGGAGGTTTTAGCGGAGATTCCGGCGGCTACCCCTGAAGAGGTTGAGTTGGCGATTGACTCAGCTTATCAAGCTAGAAAAGCAATGGCTGCTCTGCCAAGTCATAAACGGGCTGCCATTCTTGAAAAGCTTGCAACTCTATTGGAAAGCCGTAAAGATGAGGCAGCTGAAATTATTGCTAAAGAGGCAGCAAAACCGATTAAAACAGCAATCGGAGAAGTATCCCGGACGATTGCAACATATAAATTTGCAGCAGAAGAAGCAAAGAGGATTCATGGAGAAACATTAACGATGGATGCTACTGCTGACGGGGAAGGAAGAATTGGTTACACCGTACGCGAGCCAATTGGCGTAGTGGGTGCAATTACTCCTTTTAATTTCCCGATGAACCTAGTAGCTCATAAAGTCGGACCGGCCATTGCTGCCGGAAACCCGATTGTCTTGAAACCAGCGAGCCAAACGCCACTATCCTCGCTATTGCTAGCTGAGCTATTAGCCGAAACAGATCTTCCTGATGGAGGGTTTAATTTGATTACTGGAAGCGGTTCGGTAATTGGTGATAAATTAGTGACTGATTCACGGGTGAAGAGCATTTCATTCACCGGAAGCCCTGCTGTAGGAATCGGTATCCGTAACAAGGCGGGCTTGAAGAAAGTGAGTCTTGAACTTGGTTCCAATGCAGCGGTTATTGTGGATAAAGGGATTGATATTGATAAAATTATCCCACGCTGTGTAACGGCAGCATTTGCTTTTCAAGGGCAGGTCTGTATTTCCTTACAGCGTGCATATGTACATGAAGAGGTGTATGACGAGTTTGTAGAAAAATTCACTGCGGCAACGAAGGGACTAATACTCGGCGATTCTTTGGATCCTAAAGTGGATGTCTCAGCGTTAATAAGCTCTGGTGATGTAGAGCGCAGTCTGGACTGGATCAGTGAAGCAAAACAGTATGGTGCCGTTGTTGCAGCAGGAGGTAAATCTGAAGGGAATATCCTGCATCCTACTGTCTTGCTGGAAGTGGATGCGAAGCTTAAGGTATCCTGTCAGGAAGTCTTTGCTCCTATTGTCTTGATCAATAAGGTGTCGTCGGTTGAAGAAGCTATTGATTTGGTCAATGATTCCCAATTTGGCTTACAGGCAGGGGTTTACACAGACAATATCAATTTGGCCCTTACAGCAGCTGAAAAACTGGAAGTCGGTGGCGTTATCATTAATGATATCCCAACATACCGCGTCGACAACATGCCATATGGCGGAGTCAAAAAAAGCGGGATGGGCCGTGAAGGGTTAAAGTATGCAATTGAAGAAATGACGGAAATGAAGCTGGTTATTTTTAATCGAAATTAATAATGAAAAAGTATGGAGATGAGCAGCTGCTCATCTCTTTATTTTTGAGAAAATATATTTCTTCTAAATATATTTTCTCCTATGAATCTATTATAGAAATGTGGTGAAAGTAGAAAAGATTGATAAGATTTTTTATGCAAAAATGAATAGAAAATTCACGATTGAATTTATATGAGAGAGGGAAGGGAAAGAAAACTTGATTTACCTAATATCTTAAACTGGCATGAATCTTGCTTATATCTTGTATATAGGTAGATAACTTAAAACCGAGGAGGAATTAAAATGCAGGAAACTTTACAAAATAACACACAAAAAGAAGGAACGGAAGCACTAGACTTAAAGATGTTTATCAATGGGGAATGGGTGAGTTCGACTTCGGGTGAAAAAAGGGATGTATTGAATCCGGCTACGGGAGAAGTTATTGCTACAGCTGCAGAAGGAACACAGAAGGATGTCGATGCAGCGGTTGAGGCAGCTAAATATGCTTTCTATGAAGGCGGATGGTGGGGAACTCCGGCAGTGGAGAGAGCCAGACTTTTATTCAAAATTGCCGATAAATTAGAAGAAAAAGCTGAAGAATTAGCTGCTTTGGAAACGTTGGATAATGGAAAACCATTGCGCGAAGCTCGTTTTGATATAGATGATGCAGCAGCCTGTTTTAGATATTATGCAGGATTGGCTACTAAACCGACAGGACAGACGTATGAGGTGCCTGACGGTCAGCAAGCAATGGTCATCCGGGAACCAATCGGTGTTTGCGGGCAAATTATTCCTTGGAACTTCCCATTATTGATGTCAGCCTGGAAATTGGCTCCGGCGCTAGCTGCAGGAAACTCAGTCGTTTTCAAACCATCAGAAGTAACACCAGTAACGGCTGTTAAATTATTCGAAATCTTGGAAGAGGTCGGAGTACCCAAAGGTGTCGCAAACCTAGTATTAGGGGCAGGACCAGTTGTCGGACAGGCCATTGCTGAACATGAGGAAATCGATAAAGTGGCCTTTACAGGCGGAACAGCAACAGGCCGTAAAATCATGGAAGCATCGTTAGGGAATTTGAAAAAAGTGACTTTGGAGCTTGGTGGGAAATCCCCTAATATCGTATTTGCAGACTCTGACTTTGAGACTGCCGTTGATTACGCTTTATTCGGGATCTTCTGTAACCAAGGACAAGTATGTTCAGCGGGCTCCCGATTACTTTTGGAAGAATCTATTTATGATCAATTTATTGCAAGTCTTACCGCGAAAGCGAAACAGATTAAAGTAGGCTCAGGTTCTGATGAAAAAAGCCAAATGGGACCAATCGTTTCTGAAGCCCATATGAACAAAATTTTATCGTATATCGAAATTGGAAAAGAAGAAGGAGCCAAATTAATCGTTGGTGGGAACCGGATTAAAGGAGAAGGCTTGGAAAATGGGTACTTTGTTGAACCAACGATTTTTGTTGATACAACACCTGAAATGCGTATCGTGCAGGAAGAAATTTTTGGCCCAGTACTTGTCGTTCAAAAGTTCAAGGACGAGGCAGAAGCTCTTCGACTGGCCAATGACACGAAATACGGTTTAGCAGGAGCGGTGTTTACGAATGATATCGCTAAGGCGTACCGTGTCATCAAAAAAGTACGTGCTGGTATCACGTGGATAAATTCTTATCACCCGACATATAACGAAGCTCCTTGGGGCGGCTTCAAACAAAGTGGAACTGGCCGTGAGCTAGGCACTTTCGGATACGAGGCTTACACAGAAGTGAAGCAAATTAATAACAACTTGGATATTCAACCAACAGGATGGTTTGATGAAGAGTAAATAGCTAGATGAAAAGGCTGTTCCTTAAGGAACAGCCTTTTTGTGGAAGATAAAATCCAAAAATCGAAGATATACCTCCAGAAATCGAAGATAAAATCCAAAAATCGAAGATATACCTCCAGAAATCGAAGATGAAATCCAAAAATCGAACATATTTTAAAGAATGCACACAAAATAAAATGACGCTTTTCAGTAATGAGAATAAATCATGATAATCAATCAAATACGATACGACTATAATTTCAGACTTTTACAAGATCAACCCGGCCTGAAAAGAAAACGGCCCCATTTCCCATATCTGCGACCCTGTCTGGAGTAAGGGTATTGATATGTTGCTTTGTTTCAGGTGTGTTCTGCCATAAGCCTTGGCTAACAAGGACACCGGCTAACACATTTTCCCCGGGAGCCGCAGTTAGCACACATTCACCGCGCTCGTTCCAGATACGGACCATATCTCCTGTATCTATTCCTAATTTTAGGGCATCGACCGTATTCATGTGTAGTTTCGGTTCTTTTTCCATAGAGATATGTTTTTCGTTATTGGAAAAAGTTGAATTCAAGAAATTGTGATTAGGTGCTGGTATGAATAAAAATGGCAGGTCACTGTCTTTGATGTTTGGCATATACGTTGGTAGCGGTTCGTATCCATGCTTTTTCATCTGTTCAGAATAGAGTTCTATTTTGCCACTCGGTGTCTGCAGTTTACCTGGGAACAGCGGCCGCATCTTGGCTTTGACAAATTGACTTTCTGATAGGGATTCATAAGTGATTCCTTCTAAATACGGGTTATCTGGAAAATTGAGTGCCTGGCGTATCATATCATCCTCTGAATCTCTAAAAGCTGCTTCTACAAAGCCCATACCACCGGCTAACAGTTTGAATAATTCGACATTTGATTTCGACTCTCCGTACTTTTCCACTACAGGTTTTTGTATTTGGACGTAATTATGCCAGTATGAATTATAAAAATCCTCCGTTTCATAAGATGAAGCAGCAGGCAGGACGATGTCAGCATACATTGCCGTTTCGGTTAAGAATAAATCATGGACCACTGTAAAGAGATTTTCTCTCATCAGACCTTCCTGTACTTTATTCGAATTCGGAGCGACAAGGGCTGGATTGGAACTGTATACAAATAAGGAACGAATCGGGTTTTCTTTTTCTAAAAGGGCTTGACCGATTTGGTTCATATTAATGATACGTGGTGCTTTATCCTGCAAAAGGTCAGGACGTCTTAGGGCATTCGTATTAAAAGCCAGGTATCCTGAATTCCCTTTTATCGCTCCACCGCCCTTCACAAGCCATTGACCGGTAAGTGCTGGAAGGCAGGCGATGGTCCGTACGGCCATGCCGCCATTATCATGGTGCTGAAGACCGTTACCGATTCGAACGAATGATGGAGTCGTGCTGCCGTACATCCGTGCTAACTCATATAGGTCATCAATTGGAACACCTGTAATCGCTGAGACGGTGGCAGGATCATATTGGCGGACATGCTCGCGCAATTCTGCGGAGCCCACTGTGTATTCATCTAAGAAAGGTTGGTCGACTAGATTTTCGGCATATAAAATATGCATTAAACCGAGAGCGAGAGCACTATCGGTGCCGGGCAGAATAGGAATGAACCAATCTGCCCATTTTCCAGTTTGGTTTTTATGTACGTCAATGACCACTACTTTTGCCCCGTTTTTTCGGGCCTGCTGGGCAATTGTTACTTGGTGCATATTTGTGCTCACAGCATTAATGCCCCACAGGATAAAAAGCTTTGTTTGAATCGTTTCTTCCGGGTCGATGCCGAACGAACCACCCATCGTATAGTTATAGCCAACAGAACCGGCCGCGTTACAAATGGAACGTTCAAGCCTGCTTGCCCCGAGCTTATGAAAGAACCGACGATCCATTCCTTCTGCACTGAGGTTTCCCATGTTTCCATAAAAGCTGTAAGGAAGGATGCTTTCTGGGCCATGCTGTTCAATCAAGTTTTTCCATTTGGAAGTGATTGTGTCAATGGCTTCCTCCCAGCTGATTGGAACAAAATTCCCTTCGCCTTTTGAACCTATCCGCTTTAATGGCTGCTGAAGACGTTTGGGGTCATAAATGCGAGCTGTCATGTTTCGGACTTTGTTGCAAATATTTCCTTTAGTAACGGGATGGTTAGGGTCTCCTTGCACCTTAATGATTTTTCCATCTTTTTTGTGCAGCAGTAAGCCGCATTGATCAGGACAATCAAGAGAGCAAACCGAGGGAAAGACTCCATCTGGTTGATTGATATAGGGTTGCATGGCGTATTCCTCCTTATTTATCTAATCTCCTATCTTGCATTGATAATCTATTTATATCTTAATTAATATAGAATGCGAAATAGTAGATACCTGCAAGAACTTCTTAACATATGATTTTTTTTCTGATAAGCTTACAAGATAAAAATGAACCTTTTTAATCACAAAACCAATAAGTAATAGGAGGATATATTTTTGGATTATGGAATATTAATATCTATTGGAATATATATGGCAGGCATGCTGTTAATTGGTTATTTAGCTTATCGGAAAACTGCCAACTTAACCGATTATATGCTAGGAGGCCGCAACTTGGGCCCGGCTGTAACTGCATTAAGTGCAGGTGCCTCTGATATGAGCGGTTGGCTGTTAATGGGTCTTCCTGGTGCGATGTACATAAGCGGCTTAAGTGCCGGGTGGATTGTTATCGGCCTGAGTGTAGGATCTTATTTAAACTGGTTATTCGTGGCACCGCGACTTCGGACATATACGGAAGTGGCCGACAATTCGATTACGATACCGGACTTTTTGGGAAATCGGTTTAAAGATAGTTCTCGAATTTTAAAAGTGGTATCAGCCTTGGTTATCTTAATCTTTTTCACCTTTTATACCTCTTCAGGTATGGTAGCAGGTGGGGAGCTTTTTCGATCCGCTTTCAATATGGATTACCGCTTGGGCATCTGGCTGACAGCGAGTGTTGTTATTCTTTATACATTATTTGGCGGTTTCCTTGCGGTTAGCTGGACGGATTTTGTACAAGGTACGATCATGTTCATTGCCTTAATTTTAGTCCCTGTTGTCACAATTGTAAATATTGGCGGCTGGGATCCTACCTTTAATGAAATAAAATCGATTAACCCGAATTTCTTACATGCTTTTGAAGGGACTTCAACCATTGGTATTATATCGCTGCTAGCGTGGGGTCTTGGTTATTTCGGTCAGCCTCATATCATCGTTAGATTCATGGCGATTTCATCCGTGAAAGAGTTGAAAAGTGCACGACGAATCGGTATGGGCTGGATGATTTTCGCTATCATAGGAGCGATGTTTACAGGATTGGTCGGAATAGCTTATTTTAATCTGACAAGCGGACCCTTAGGGGAAAAAAATGCAGAGTCAGTCTTCATCATTCTGGCTAAAGAACTGTTTCCATCTTTAATTACTGGCTTCTTATTAGCAGCGATTTTAGCAGCAGTTATGAGTACGATTGCATCTCAGCTGTTAGTATCGGCGAGTGCCCTGACTGATGATTTCTACAAGCAGTTTATTCGCCCAAATGCATCGGATAAGGAATTAGTGCTGGTTGGACGATTTGGTGTATTAGCGATATCTGCTATTGCCCTAATTTTAGCTTTTAACCCTAGTGGTACGATTCTTAAATTGGTCGGTTATGCGTGGGCAGGGTTTGGAGCAGCATTTGGGCCGGTCATTCTGTTAAGTCTTTACTGGAAACGGATGACGAAATGGGGCGCGCTAGCAGGGATGATTGTTGGTACCGCAACTGTGATAGTCTGGGAAATGATTGATAAATTTGCTGAAGTTTATGAAATCATCCCTGGATTTATTGCTGGTACAATAGCGGTCGTGATTTTTAGCCTGTTATCAGCTAAACCTTCTAAAGAGATAGAAGAGGAATTCAATCAAGCTGTAAAAAACCTCACTTGATTATTGACGCTGCTCAGTCAAATGGGCGGCGTTTTTTTTGGTATATAACCAATAAATGCATATTATATGGTACAATATCCGTAAAGTCCTTATGTGTTAAAACATGAGGACTTTTTTTGAGTGATTTGGGAATAATAAACCAAAAACAACTACAAAGGATAAAACATGAACCAGTCTCATAAAATTGCATTTAAAGTAGCTTTTATATATATATTCATTGGGGTCTTATGGATTATCATTACAGATTCCTTCTCTATGATCCAGGCAAAAGAAGATGTCCAGACATATGCGATGTTTCAGCATTCCAAAGGGTGGATGTTCATTTTCATTACCGGGGTTTTTTTATATATTATAATCCGATATTGGACTGGGAAAATGTTGCGCTCCCAAAAGGAATTTAATCTGAAGGATGAGCAATATCAGTCGTTGTTCAAGCATAATCCAGATAGTGTCCTTGAATTAAATCTTGACGGAAATGTGGTGTCGATTAACCCGGAAGCAGAAAAGTTGCTAGGTTACCAAAGTGACATGTTAAAAGGAAAGAATGCTAATCAACTCATCAATTGGAATGAAAGTGAAAAAGTATCTGTTTTCTTTATACAGTCACTTCAAGGGGAAGCTGTTAAATTTGAAACGACTATCCAAAACATGAGTGATGAAGAGCGGATAATCCGTGTAACTTTTATGCCAATTATTGTTCAAACGGAGTTGCTTGGAGTGTATGCCATCGTTAGAGATATTACCGAATTGCGACGTGAAGAGGAATTGATGATTATGTCTGAAAAGCTGTCCGTAATCGGGCATCTAGCAGCAGCCGTCGCACATGAGATAAGAAATCCGCTGACATCTTTGAAAGGGTTCGTACAGTTAATGGATCTGACGAAAGAAGTCAACCCGATGCATTCTGATATCATGTTAAAGGAAATTGATCGAATTAATATTATTTCGAGTGAGCTGCTGGTTCTCGGGAAAAAACAGGAAGTTGCTTTCCGTAAAATCGATCTTGGTGACTGTTTACAACAAGTATTTACGTTAATGAAAGCGGAGACGAATCTAAATAATATTGAGATGGAGTATCGGGTGAAAACAGCCGAGCCGGTTTATATTATGGCTGATTCCATCGAACTTAAACAGATGGTTATTAATATTGTCAAGAATAGCATTGAAGCAGTTAGTGATAATGGGAAGATTGACATATCCTTGGATATCCTTGATGATCATGCTGTATTCAGTGTGAGTGATAATGGAATAGGTATGGTTCCTGAACGCCTGGAACGAATCGGTGAACCTTTTTATTCGACAAAGGAAAGGGGCACAGGAATCGGACTTGCAATCTGCCAGAAGATTATACACCGCCTCGAAGGAGAGATGCACTTTGAAAGTGAAATAAATAAGGGAACCACGGTTACAATTCGGATTCCATTGGCTACTACGCTTTAACAAATGGTACTATAGAGGATATGAAAAGTTTTTTATTAAAGGAGAACGATATGAGCGAATTACCAGCATTAGTGAACGATAGAAAGCCATTTATCCAGGAGGTCTGGAAAAAATCTGGCTTCGGCCAACTTACTCCGATTCAAACGAAAGCGATTCCTGTGATTGTAGAAGGAAAAGACATCATGGCTGAATCACCCACGGGAACGGGAAAGACACTTGCTTATTTACTGCCATTGCTTGAAAAAATAGATCCTGATAAAAAATCTCCCCAAGCTTTGATTTTGGCGTCATCACGTGAATTGGTCATGCAGATTAATGAAGAAATTCGGATTTGGTCAGAAGGAAGCGGTATTTCAGGTGCAGCTTTCATCGGTGGAGCTAATGTAAAACGTCAGTTGGACAAACTGAAGAAGCATCCACAGGTCATTGCTGGAACACCAGGACGGATTTATGAATTGATTGCCCAAAAGAAATTAAAAATGCACGAAGTAAAAACAATTGTCCTCGATGAAGGTGACCAATTAATTATTCCCGAGCATATGGGAACGATTAATAATATTATCAAAACAACGCTTAAAGACCGCCAAATCATGGTGTTTTCTGCAACCCTACCAGAGGAAACGGAAAAAGTGGCTCGTGGATTCATGAACGAACCGGAAATGATCAAGGTTGATAAGAGTGAAAAAATGGAGTCAAAAGTGGACCATCTTTACTTTGTTGTCGAAAGACGGGAAAAGTCTAAGATTCTAGAAAAAATCACGAGGCTGAAAGATGTGAAAGCTCTTGCCTTTTTAAACGATATTGCAGAGCTGAGCGTCTTACATGAAAAGCTGAGTTACAAAGGCGTTGAAATGGGTGTCCTTCACGGGGAATCTAATAAAGTAGATCGTGAGAAAGCGCTGCGCAAGCTTCGTTCCGGAAAATCCCCGATGTTGATGGCAACTGATGTGGCGGCTCGCGGACTGGATATTAAAGGACTGACAGCCGTCGTTCATATTGATATGGCTGAAAACATTGAACAATATATCCATCGATCCGGGAGGACAGGGCGTGCGGGTGCAAATGGCACGGTTATCTCGATTGTAACAGAAAGAGAAGAGCGCGAATTGAAAAAAATGGCACGTGAACTTGATATTCCGTTAACGAAAGTATCATTCTATGGTGGAAATATCGTAATCGAAGAATAATTTTTGAAAGTAGAGATGGCCATGCAGGCTGTCTCTACTTTTTTTATCAAGACTAGGCAGATGTATTAATACATGCCCTCTAAGCCGATCATTAACGTCATGAATAAAATATAACAAAGAACAGCTCCCAAAATCGTTTGGTTATGAATACTTTTACCTACTTTTAGATTTTTCAAAAGTGAAACCAAATTAAGAAAACACATAACACTTATTGATGGTTTCTTGTTCCCTCCTACAGTGAGTGTGTATTTTGAAGAACACTCTACATGGACTTTTCTATTGATGCAACTTGATGGGATGTCCAGTTAACCAGAAAGATCCCTACGAAGATAAGTGAACCACCTAACGCAACGTACCAGTGGACCGGTTCATCTAGCAAGATGAAACCAGATAGGACGCCAAAAAAGGGAGCTAGAAATAGAAAGGCACTTGTTTTGGCGGAATCCCCTTTTTGTAATAGGAAAAACCATATAGAAAATTGTACGATAGAAGCCATAATGGCTAACCATAATAATATAAGCATGGATGCCGTTGTAATCATGAAAAAGGGCTGTTCAAAAAGAAAAGAGCCGATGAGCAGCAGTACCCCTCCGCACAGCATTTGATAGGCTGACATGACCCAAGTGTCGATTGCGTGTCCCCAGTTTTTCATCAACAGGGTGGCGATGGACCAGGAAATGGCTGACATTAATCCAAGCAGTGTCCCTGTTTTTAAATTAAGATGTGCCCCCATTGTGATGAAGACACCGATAAATCCTAGGAAAACCCCTGCCCATTGCTGTGGGGAGTATCTTGTTTTACAAAAGAGCGTTCCAAAAATGATAACTAATAAAGGATTCATAAATGTCAAGATCGAAAGTTCCCCGGCTGAAATGGTCCTAAGGCCTACAAAGATGCAGCCCATGACACCGGCTGTCTGGAAAAAACCGATGGTAGCCAATTTAGCCCAATCTTTGGTCTTGCTTGGATGAGGTCGTTTGATGAGTTTTACAATGATGGCCATGATAAAACCTGCAAGGATAAATCTTATGGCTGCAAGTAACATGGGAGAAGTATAGGCTAACCCTATTTTTCCAATAGCGAATGACGAACCCATTAATGCAGTCGTTAAAATGACTAGTAAACCAAATATGACTTTATTCATCTTTTCCCCTCCAAAAATCCTTATCTATGAGCGGTCAAAATTAGTATTGAAATATTGTAAAATTATAGCATATTGTTGAAGATAGTAGTTTAATAATGAGTGAAAAATACAAATGAAAACGCTTCCTTTATGTGGAATTTTGACATATGATAGAAATAGACATTGGTGAGGAGGAGACGGTATGGCAGAGAAGTATAAGCATATTGAAACGGCAGTAATACATGAAGGGTATGACTCGAAGGAGCATTTAGGAAGCTTAACAACACCTCTGTTTCAAACCTCAACATTTACTTTCGAAACGGCCGAGCAAGGAGAAAGACGTTTTGCCGGTTTAGAAGATGGATATATTTATTCGCGCCTTGGAAATCCAACGGTACAGGTGCTTGAAACCAAGATTGCCGCATTGGAGGGAGGGGAAGCAGGGCTTGCTTTCAGCTCAGGGATGGCTGCGGTATCGGCTGTGCTTTTTGCATTAACCAAAACAGATGACCACATCTTGTGTTCACAAGGGTTATATGGTTGTACGTTTGGACTCCTCCAGTTGATGAATAGTAAATATCGTATTACTCATGACTTTTGTGATATGGAAACAGAGGAACAGTTAAGGAAAATGATCCGACCAGAAACAGCCTGCATATATGTGGAAACCCCTATAAATCCGACTATGAAAATGATTGATTTACAAATGGTCATGAAAGTTGCGAAAGAATGCAATGTGACGGTTGTAGTGGATAATACGTTTTCGACACCATATTTACAGAAGCCTCTTGAATATGGATGTGATGTCGTCCTTCATAGTGCGACGAAGTATCTTTGTGGACATGGAGACGTCGTTGCTGGCCTTGTAGTTGGAAAGAAAGAGTTTATCAATCAGGTAGCGGTAACGACTCAGAAAGATATCGGAGGAATTATTTCGCCGTTTGATGCGTGGCTACTACTGCGGGGGTTAAAGACTTTACCTGTCAGGATGGACCGGCACTCTGCAAATGCGAGGGAAATCTTTCGGGAGCTGAAACAGCACCCCCAGGTGAAGAGTGTATATTATCCAGGGGATGCTAGTTCTCCGGACCATTATATAAAGGAAAAACAGATGAAACATGGTGGGGGCCTTATCTCCTTTGAATTGCAAGGTACGAAGCAGGATGCCCAGAAATTCCTGAATAACCTGAGACTTATCAAAATAGCTGTCAGCCTAGGAGATGCCGAAACATTGATTCAGCATCCAGCTACCATGACCCACTCGGCTGTTCCTGAAGAATCCAGACAACAAATGGGTATCAGCGACCAGCTTATCCGCCTCTCAGTAGGCCTCGAAGCTTGGCAGGACATCTGGCACGATCTTCAGCAAGCTTTTTAGCTGGGTCCCCCCATTTCCCGGATTATTTCCCGATTTTTTTTGATGAAAATGGTGAAGGATAGGATAAGGATTAGAGCAGCCAGGATGTAGGATAATGTGGTGATTGCCGGGTAGGGAGTACTGTTCCATACACCAATGCCAATGAACGCCCAGACGAAGACAAGCGGATAGCACCAATCCCGGTTTTTAACTGCGAAGACAAAGGCCAGGATTGTTGCTGCAATCATCATGACAATCGTCCAGGTTACATTAGATATCTCAAATCCTTTCCAACCAATATAGGTGAGATAGTAAGAAATGTTAGCGATGGCTGCGTCGCTTACCCAACCTAAATAAATGGAAAAAGGGAATAGGTCGAAAAAGGTATGCTTCACTTTTTTAATGTTTGTATAAATGACAATTAAGTTAATCAAAAGCGCAATGATAATGAATACGGATAACAAAAATTGTTCGTAATGCCAAGCCAAAAGCCAGGTACCATTGAGAGGGCACAGCTAAAAGCAAACCAAGGGGAGGATGCCTTATAAGCAGGGCTGTAACGATGCTTTCCTAAAAAATTGCCTGAATACCCAGATGGCGAGCAGAAAGTAGATTAAACCCCAAACGGAAAATACATAGCCAGCAGGTGTGAAAAGAACATCAAGTTTATCGGAAACCTCGCCCGATGTTTGGCCGTTGAACGGCAGGTAATTGGCCAAAAAGTTCATTGTGACGACAAACAGATAGAAAATTAAATTGATGATAACAATAAGCATAAGTTTCCTCTTTTGAAAGAAATGAGACACCTTTATCATATTCCACTAATTTTACTTATTTAACCATTTTGAGCACATAGGAGGTCTTGAAGAAAAATATGTACATTTTTCTTTATACATAGTAAGTTCTTGTTACTAATGGTTCATTTAAGATTAGAAATTTTACATCTTTACTTTAAGGTGATAAAATATTCAGAGATTCATAATAATTTAGTCCTTCGGGGTCGGGTGAAAATCCCAACCGGCGGTGATGAAGAAATTCTAAGCCCGCGAGCCTGATAAAGGCAGGATTTGGTGAGATTCCAAAGCCGACAGTATAGTCTGGATGGGAGAAGGACGTGTGGAACCCAAGTGTATACGTGCGCCTAATTTTTCAAAAAATGAAAATATTGGGCTTTTTAGGTATACAATTTTTCACTCATTTCTCCTGCTAACTCCTTAGGTCAATCTAAGGGGTTTTTTATATTCTATAAAAGGGGGAAAAACATGTTTACGGGAATCATTGAGGATATCGGTACCGTCCATTCCTTGAAAAAAGGCAAAAGCAGCATGGAGTTGGCGATTCGTTCTGAGAAAATCCTTGAAGATGTTCATCTGGGGGACAGCATCTCTGTCAACGGCGTTTGCTTAACGGTAACGTCCTTCACGAAAAGTTTGTTTACGGTCGACGTAATGCCAGAAACGGTCAAAGCTTCTTCAATCAGGACGTTAAAACTGGGATCGCCTGTGAATTTGGAACGTGCCATGAGTGCACAGGGCAGGTTTGGCGGCCATTTTGTTTCAGGCCATATTGATGGTACAGGAACGATAATAAAAAAAGAGCGAAAAGAAAATGCTGTGTATTATGTGATCAAATTGGAAGAAGGACTCAGTACATTTTGCATACCAAAAGGGTCTGTTGCCATTGATGGTACGAGCTTGACAATTTTCGGGATAGAGGGAAACCTACTTACTGTATCTCTGATTCCCCTGACACATCAGGACACCATATTGGGGCAGAAAGCAGCTGGCGATATAGTTAACATCGAAAATGACATGATAGGGAAATATATTATACATCAAATAAAAAAAAGTGATTCAAAACCAGGACTGAATTTAGAGTTTTTGGCAGAACACGGATTTTAATTTAAAGGGCGGTGTAAAAGATGTTCCATACAATTGAAGAAGCGATCGAAGACTTAAAAGCTGGCAAAGTAGTAATCGTATCCGATGATGAAGACCGCGAAAATGAAGGTGACTTTGTTGTATTGGCAGAAAAGGCCACGCCTGAAGCGATTAATTTTATGGCGACCCACGGACGCGGTTTGATTTGTACAACCATTACCGAAGAACTTGCGGCAAAATTGAATCTGCATCCAATGGTCGGTGAAAATACCGATCATCATGGAACTGCTTTTACAGTTAGTGTCGATCATAAAAGTACTTCTACAGGAATCAGTGCATTTGAACGATCCTTGACCATTCTGGAGCTTCTTAAAGAAGATTCAGTTGCTGGGGACTTCCAACGGCCTGGTCACACTTTTCCGATTGTCGCTAAAGAAGGTGGCGTGTTAATACGTGCAGGACATACGGAGGCATCCGTAGATTTGGCAAAGTTATGCGGGGCTGCTCCTGCAGGCGTTATTTGTGAAATCATGAATGAAGACGGATCAATGGCACGTGTATCTGATCTAGAAGTTATCGCCGAAAGATTCGACCTTAAATTCATTACGATTGCCGATTTGATTCGGTATCTTCAACAAAGTGATACAACCGGGAAACAGGAACTTGAACTGAACATCCCGAATGCTTGAAGCTTTTTTAGCGCATTTAATTTTTACAGAATAAAAAAATGATATTTTTTTAAAAATTAGGAGGAATTGGACATGGGGAAAATTATTGAAGCACAATTAATCGGATCGGGATTGAATGTCGGAATCGTGGTAGGAAGATTTAATGAGTTTATCACAAGCAAGCTTTTAGGCGGCGCATTGGATGGCCTTAAGCGTCATGGCGTTGATGAAAATGATGTTGACATCGCATGGGTACCAGGGGCTTTTGAACTTCCGTTAATTGCGAAGAAACTAGTGAACACAGGCAAATATGATGCGGTAATCGGTCTTGGAACAGTAATCAGGGGGGCCACTTCCCATTATGATTATGTCTGCAATGAAGCAGCTAAAGGCATGGCGGCCGTTTCTCTGGACACAGGTGTACCGGTTATCTTCGGTTTGTTGACTACTGAAAATATCGAGCAGGCTATCGAACGTGCCGGAACAAAATCAGGTAACAAAGGCTATGAAGCAGCCGTTAGTGCTATTGAAATGGCGAACCTTGGAAGATTGATTGAACAGTAAATGTTACACTCAAAAAAGCCGCAGAGAAGAAAATTCTTTTCTGCGGCTTTTTTGATGTACCCAATGTACAATTACATGTCAGATAGCTAACTTTTTCAACCCATTAAACAGCTCTTCAAAATTCGGGGAATTTCTTGTTTATTGATGAACGTATGTAATCCTCGAGGCTTGCTCCCACTTCTTCAATGATGCCTGAGGCGTTTGTGACCCTTGATATAGCGACATTCGAGATTTAAGTTAAAGGGTCGTAAAGCTTTTTTTCATGACTTCTAACGTGCCCTTCACTCTCTTTAAAAAGATGTTCGCTTAGTCTCGTTCCATTTTCCGTAGTAAACGACTTTATTTCAGCAAACAGTGGTATGCTAAATTCCCTTAATGAATACATGAAAATACCTCAATTCAAAGTAATATATTACCTATAAATAATGGGAAAAAAAGAATTAATAGGTGGAATATTAAAATATTTTATTACAAAAGTTCTTCGTAAAGGAAGCATGTTAAAATATGCGGATATGATTATGCTACAATTGTAAAGATTGCAATTGAAATTCATATCTTAGGGAAAAGTAATTATATTAGTATTTAGGAGGGGTTTGTGTGTACCATCTCTTTACACATAATGATTTAGATGGAGTCGGATGCGGGATTATAGCGAAGCTGGCATTCGGGGAAGAAGTAGTGGTTAGTTATAATTCAATCGGGCGCCTTAATCAAAATGTAGCAGCATTTCTTGAGCAGGCCAAAATTGAGGATACATTGATGGTTACTGATCTTTCGGTCGATGAAGATAATGAAAAAGTGATATCACAGTTTGTTGAAGATGGAGGCAAAGCGCTTCTGATTGATCATCATAAATCAGCTCTGCATTTGAACGAACATGATTGGGCATCTGTAACAGTCGAGCAGGAAGACGGTAAACAAACAGCGGCGACTTCATTATTCTATCAGTATGCAGTTGAAAAAAAATTGTTGGAACCTTCGCGAATTGTTGCTGAATTTGTTGAATTAGTTCGTCAATATGATACTTGGGAATGGGAAGTAAATAAAAATTTAACAGCAAAACGGTTAAATGATTTGTTCTTCATGATTCCAATTGAGGAATTTGAAATGAAAATCGCCCATAAATTATCAACGGCTGAAAGCTTTACATTTGACGAAGTTGAGCAAACGCTTTTGGATGTTGAGGAAAGCCGGGTTGATCGGTACATAAACAGGAAAAAAAGAGAAGTCTATCAGGCTACGGTTGGTCCCCATACAGCAGGTGTGGTCCATGCTGAGTCCTATCATTCGGAATTGGGAAATGAATTGTCCAAAGAATTTTCCCATCTGGATTATATTGCAATTCTAATGGTTGGAAGTAAAAGAATCAGCTTTCGGACAATCCATGATGACATAGATGTTTCTGAGGTTGCAGGCAAATACGATGGGGGCGGTCATCAAAAAGCTGCAGGTTGCACAATGTCTGAAAAGGCATACAGTCAATTCGTAGAAAAGACCTTTTTTGCCGAGCCTATTAAACGCGATGCTCATAAAAACCAATTGAATATCAAGGAATCCCCAGAGGGTTGCCTTTATTCAACGAGAGAAAAACAAGACATTTTCATCTTTGAAGATGAAGAAGAAGAATGGATTGTGGAAATCAACGGAAAACAACAGAAAAAAACATTTGATACATTTGGGGAAGCGGATAAATATATAAAGCGGAAATACGCTGCATGGCTGGCCCATGATGAAAGATACGAAGAGTTTGTCAATAGAGGGTAAATAGGAAAACGGCTGTCCGAATGTGGGCAGCCGCTTTTTGTTTTGTCTCTTAAACGGAAACCTGACGCTTTGTGTCGCATCATCGATAAATCGAAAAAACCGAAGATAAATGGAGACTTTTCGTAGATAAAGCTGAAATTTCGGAGATAAAAAGAAAGTTTCGTTGATAAAAGTTGTTGATCCCACTCCTTTACGTAAGATTGGACCGAACTTTCATAAAAACAGGCTCAAAAGGGATGCCTTTTGAGCCTGTTTAAGCTATTTTACCTTTTAAGTGGGACAGGATGAACGATGGTACGGGATTGTTTTTTTGGTATTGAATTTTGGCGATGAAGAATTGCGTTGATTTCGCCACCGATTACAAAGATCAGACCACTCAAATACAACCATAACATTAAGATGATAACGCCCCCTAAACTGCCGTAAGTGGACGAATAGTTGGCAAAGTTGCTGACATAGAAAGAGAATCCAAGTGATATTCCGAGCCACAATACGGTTGCGGTCACAGCCCCTGGGATAACGTGTTTAATTGGAAAACTCTTATTCGGTGCAAAGTGATATAAAAAGGTCAATACGAGTGAGATAACAACAACTGCAATGCCCCACCGTAATAAGCTGAATAGACTTTGCATTTCTTCAGGAAGCGAGATGACTTGTTGTAATAAATCGATGATCACTTTCCCAAAAACGGGTAGACCTAACATGACGATAAAAGCTACAACCAAGCCTAAGGTTAAGATAATAGAAATAAAGCGGGCTTTAATGAAGTTCCTTGTTTCTTCTACATCATAAGCGATGTTCATGGAATGAATAAAAGCATTCATACCGTTTGAGGCTGACCATAAGGTGCCTAGGAAACCGAAAGTTAGTAAGCCGCCGTTCCGTTCACTTAATATGTTGATAATATTTTCCTCGATGACTTCCACCGTTTCCGCTGGCATGAAGGTTTTTGTAGTATCCATGGCTGTCTGAATATCGATATTCAAATAAGGTAAAATCGACAGTAGTAAAATGAGCAAAGGAAATAGTGCGAGTAAATAATAATAGGCCTGTTCTGCTGCCAATCCTGTTACACGATCTTCTTTTATTTCTTTGATAAGCTGCTTGCTGAATTTTATCGACTTATTCATCCGGGCATCACTCCTGAATAGTTACTAAGGTTATCTGCTTCTTTTCCCTCTGTTCAGGTAAGTTAATCCTTCTATCTAAAAAGAAAAAAGGTCTTGATAAACTTCAGGTTGACTTTCATTGTATATCTGTTTGTTTTCTAATACTTGTAAGAACAATATAACTCGCAATTATTCCAGTAATTGAATTTAATGTGATTGATCCATCTGCTCCAAAGTATCCTACCCAAACCAATGTGGAGAAAGGTAAATCGAATTTAATTATTTCAGTGAAATACAGAATTGGAATAGTGGACATGTAAATAAACGGTAATCCAAGAATGAGTAACCTTAGCCAATTCACTTTCCAGTGACCTTTTTTCAAAAAGTTTTGCACGATACTAGGTATCGCGAGTATGATTCCGATGAAAATTGGGAAGAAAGATTGAAACAAAAAATATCCCTTAATCTCAAATGTTTCGCTACTAATTATTTCTAGATGATGTTGGTATTTTAAACCAAAAAATAATACACTTAATAATAGAATTAAGTAGGATAAATAGCTAATTGCTCTTTTCCAAGAATGGCTCATAATATGTTAGCCCCCCGTCTATTTACTATAATATACGGGAAATTAAGGAAAAGGTTTCGAGGGTAACATTGGTAAAGAGAAGAAGTGTAAAAAAAGGCCGAACATCTTGTCCGGCCTTTCTCTATTATACTTCTTCTTTTTGTTGTTCCTTTTGGACCTTTGGCGGCGTCCATTTGAAGATTTTATTGAGGATATTATATATATGTTTGGATTCTTTTGTAAGGATTGGTCCAAGAATCGCTAGTGTCAAAACATATAGTGCCGCAAACGGGGTTAGTATTGGCATTAAACCACCTGCAATGCCTAGGTTGGCGAGAATAATGGAGAATTCACCACGTGAAACAATAGTTAAACCGATATTGGCTGAGGCTTTGTGAGATAAACCGGATTTGCGTCCGGCAATCATACCAGCGACAAAGTTACCGATTATAGTGATGATTACGGCTCCAAGGACCATCCAGACAGCTCCACCAAGGGTCGTCGGATCAATGCTCAAGCCAAAGCTGAAGAAGAATATGGCGCCAAAGAAATCTCTAAAGGGAATGACGAGTTTTTCTATCCTGTCGCTGTGTTCCGTTTCAGAAAAGACTAAACCAAGCAGTAAAGCACCAATGGCTTCTGCCACGTGAATTGTTTCTGAGAAACCTGCGACAAAGAATAGCAAGGCAAATACAACAATAATAAAAATCTCATCGGAGGATATATTAAATAATTTGTTGAGTAAACCAGAGGCTTTCCGAGCTATTACGAAAAATATCAGCATATATCCGATAGCCATGATTGTAGAAAGTAACGTTCCCCAAATGGAACCGGAATCGCTTAATACCAATCCAGATACGACTGATAAATAAACAGCGAGGAAGATATCTTCAAACATGATGATACCAAGAATCAGCTCTGTTTCGTTATTACCTGTTCTTTTCAGATCGACAAGTACCTTTGCTACAATGGCACTTGATGAAAAGCTGATAATCCCCGTTAATATTAGAACTTCTCTTAAAGGAAGTCCGAGTAGGAAACCATATAGTAAGGCCATTCCAGCGTTGATTAAAATGTAATACGTTCCGCCTGTTACTATATTTTTTCCTGACTTCATTAGCTTTTTAACGGAAAACTCAAGACCTAGGTAAAATAGAAGGAATAATATCCCGATTCTTCCGAGGAACGCTATGATTTCATCACTTTCGATGAAGCGCAGATCAATTAATCCGAAGTTTGGAGCATGGGGGCCAACGAGCATGCCGATGATAATTAATAATGGAACATTTGATATTTTAAATTTACCTGCAACGAGAGCAGCTAATGCTACTAGAAGCAGGGCAGTTCCTACTTCAAAGACTAAATGGTCCATATGTGCTTAGTCACTCCTTTCGTCGGTCAATAGTTCTCTTGTTAGGTTACGGATATCTTTTCTTTCACCAGATATTACTAGCGTATCGCCTGTTTCGATGATAGAGTCTGGACCAGGATTATTTAGTTGTTTTTTTCCATTTTTCGAATGGGCAATAACATTTACATTGTAATTGCTCCGAATATCAATCGAACCGATTGTTTGATTTATTGCTTTGGAACCTGGTTCGACTTTGAACCATTCAATAACCAAGTCGCCTAATGACATCTCAATCGTTTCAAGCGCTTGTGGTTTGTAGACCATGCCGCCTATGATGGAAGCCATTTGTCGCGATTCCTGATCGTTAAGGGTGATGCTCGATATAACCTCTTCATGTTCATTATCAAAATGATACAATTCCCGACGGCCATCATCGTGAATGACAATTACTAACTTTTCATCATTTCTCGTTATGATTTCAAATTTTTGGCCAATACCAGGAAGTTCGCTTTCTCTAATTTTCACTGGAATTCCTCCTTAATATAGTTGGTTAGAGTTTTAGAAGATAGAAGTATGTTTATAAATTAACGTCAATATTCGTTTTAAATTTCTTCTCCTTGGAAATGCCGATGTATTTTAGTGTCTCTGATGGACTTGAATGATGGTAATGCTTTTGAATCAAAGCAAGAGACACCCCTTGTTTATAGGCATGATAGCCAAATGTTTTACGCATTGAACTTGCTCCGAATTTACCTGTCAGACCTGCACCTTCCACAGCATCATGAATGATTCGGTGAGCCTGTTGGCGCGTAATCGGCTTTTTTGTTTTAGGGGATAGAAATAAAAATTGACCTTCGATAACCTTCGAGCCTTTGAGGTATTCTTGTAAGGCGGTACGAACTTTCAAGTTCAAGTAAACTTGAGTGACTTCTTCATTCTCCGTTCGTTGTTCATAAAACTCTTTGATTTTTCCTGTTTCATCGAGAACGTTGGAAACAGTGATTTCCAGCATTTCATTTATCTTCATACCCGTATTAATTCCGAGTACAAATAATAAATAATCCCGACTGGAGTGAGCTCGCAAGTACGTTTTTATTTTGCTGATTTGATTGATATCCTTAAAGGCTTCCACATATTCCATAGATCTTCTCCTCTTACCAATGTAACATAATTATATTATATCATAAGTTATGTTACATTGCATGCATTAAGTCCTATAAGAAATATTCTTCCAAAAAAGCAGCACATAAGTGGAAATAAAGAAGTGGTGTCCAATAAACCTTCTTTTACTTATTCTCTACCCAAACAAGAAAAAATATATCAGTTTAGTGTGTTATATCTAAATAAAATGAAGGGATGTAAGGCATTTCTAAAAACAATATGGTTTGGCAGCATAAAACATAAAAAAAGAGGGAATCCCTAAGTTGGAATTCCCTCTCTAAAATTCTTTTTTTAATAGACTGCTTTTTGTAATTTATGAATGACCTCAAGTGAAAGGCCAGTTCCTATGGCAACTGATTCAAGCGGGTTATCAGCAAGTTGGACTGGTACTACAATTTCATTCGTTAGCCAATCTTGTATTCCATTAAGGAGTGCACCTCCGCCAGACAAGATGACACCTTGATCAACAATATCTCCACTTAATTCAGGAGGACAGTCTTCCAAAGTAGCTCTGATTGCTTCTAAAATATGAAGAAGCGATTCCTGGATTGCTTCCTGGACGTCATTGGATGATATCGTAATTGGTTTTGGAAGACCAGTTACAAGGTCGCGACCTCTGACTTCCATGGTCACAACGGAATGTTCAACGAGGGCGTAGCCGATTTCCATTTTTATTTGTTCAGCTGTCCGTTCCCCGATTAACACATTATGTTTTTTCCTTACGAATTGGGAGATATCTTCGTCCAATTGATCTCCGCCAATTCTAATTGAATTACAAGAAACTACGCCGCCGTAAGAAATAATTGCCACCTCGGTAGTACCACCGCCGATATCAACGATGACATTAGCGATTGGCTCTTCTACAGGCAGACCTGCCCCAATTGCTGCTGCTACTGGTTCCTCAATAAGGTGGACCTGCTTGGCTCCACAGCTTTTGACTGCATCCTGAATGGCTCTTCTTTCCACAGATGTTGAGCCTGATGGTGTACAGACTACTACACTTGGCTTTCGAATTGATAAGCCTAAAGCCTTGCTTGCTTTTTTCATGATTTCCCTAAGCATTTGTGCAGTAACATTAAAATCTGCAATGACCCCGTCCTTTAGTGGCCTGATCGCAACAATATTTCCAGGTGTTTTTCCAATCATGTTTTTTGCATCCACACCGACTGCTAATACTTTATTAGTCTCTATATCAATGGCCACAACAGATGGCTCATTAAATACGATTCCTTTATTTTTACTGTAAACTAATGTATTTGCAGTTCCTAAGTCAATGCCTATTTCTGTATTTGATAACATTTAGTCACCCCTTCATAAGAGTTTGACCCCTATATACTCATTCTACCTTGAACTGTGAGTTTGTGGGGGTGGCAAATCTAGTAAATGGTGGAATTAATGTGCTGTTCCTTTTCATAAAGGGAAAACATGATGAAATTTTAAACGGCGCTTGCGATAGCGAGCGCACTAAGAATGCAAATTGTCCAATTGTAACCAATCCATTCTGTTATGGGAATGGCCAATGGTGCCAACATTCTGCAAATTGTAAAACGCAAGCAAGCTGCAGCAAATATTGGCCGGATCAGGCTTAGATACAAATCCCTGCTGTTAAAAATCTCAGCCAATGAAAACAAAGCAATGGCGATAAATAACCCCCATATCCAATAAAATAAATGTCAAGAAATAGGGAAAACATCCAAAGTGATATATTTACAACAGATTCTCCACAAGGCGAATTATTAAATTATTATCCACCATCAGACTCCTTGCCCCAGGCGAAAACAAGAGAGGGTAGTAGCCTTGAATCAGTTTATTTTATGTTAAGATGAAAGATGAAATTTTGATAGATAAAGAAGGGTAATAATATGAAAACATGTTTAGTTGAAAGTAAGAGTTTTAGAGTTATTTTCACAGCTTTTCTAGCTTTCTTAGGTGGGTTTGTGTTCAATCGTCTAGGAATATATTTACCGTGGATGCTCGGACCGTTATTTGTGGTGATGATTGCAAAAATCAAATTAGGGAAGTACATGTTTTGGTCTAAACCCTTTAGAAGCACTGGATTGGTTATCCTTGGTTTACAACTGGGGAGTTCGTTCACAAAACAATCGTTAAATGAAATGATTGAATATTTGCCCATCATGCTTTTTACGACGGTTGCTATCATTTTATTTACGGTTTTAACTGGTTGGTTTGTTGGGAAACGAATGAATTTATCTTTGAGTACGTCCATGCTTGGCAGTTTCCCGGGTGGTCTGTCTCAGATGGTGGTCCTAAGTGAGGAAATGAAGGATAGTGATGAAACTGTTGTTGGCTTCATGCAGACACTTCGGGTCATCCTTGTTATATCCATTGTTCCTTGGCTTGTGACTCACGTTATGACAGTTGATTCGGTTGCGGTAGTAAGTGTTTCAGATCGACCCTTTTTCATGTTTGATTATGATGGGAAATTAGCCATTCTGATGATGGTAACCTTTCTATTATTCATTTTCATCACAAAAAAGATAAACTTCCCGCTGCCATTTTTACTGGGGCCTCTCATGGCAGCAGCCCTATTTAATTTGGCAGGACCTGGGGCACCGCAAATTCCTGATTTTTGGTTGAACTTTTCACAATTGTTGATTGGCACGCATTTAGGGTATACATTGAAGGTCGACAATCCTCGACTTTTCAGAAAGATGTTCGGAGCAGTATTCGTTAGTAATGTCCTATTAATTGGATTTTGTTATTATCTTTCGATTCAGTTTGCTCCCATCCTATCTATACAGGCTAACGAATTGTTTTTAAGTATGGCACCAGGCGGTGTGGCAGAAATGGCAGTTACAGCAATGTCTGTTCATGTGGATTTATCTGTGGTCACAAGCTTCCACTTATTCAGAATTTTATTCATTTTATTTTTACTCTCACCCATCATCAAATGGCTGGATGGTAGAAATCAAGGGTACCAGAAAAAAGAACGAGGCTGACACGCTTCGTCTTTTTTTTTAATGTTTTCCAATTTAATAGATTAATGGATGGAGCGGAGCACATTGGAACAATAGAGAAGATATCGTCAAATTTCTTATGAATTTAGACAGGTGTAGAAAAAATTAGAATTAATGAACAGAACGGCTTAAAATTCCCTTTTCAACGGAAACCTTGTCTGAACTGAAATATGCTGATGGAATCAGTCCTCTGATAAGGAGGAAAGCAGGTAGATTTTTTGATAAAAGAATGAAATTTTAAATTCTATCCAAGGGAATAGTAAAATAATACTCATTTTTTTCAAACTGCATCCGATATAAAGAGCAGGCAGACTTTTAATGAATGGGTGAGTATTATGGATATAACATCGGTTTTGGGCGTAGTTCTAGGGATTGTGGCTATTTTAGTGGGAATGGTATTGAAAGGCGTAAGCATAACAGCGCTGATTAACCCAGCAGCTATCTTGATCATTATTGTAGGGACAATAGCTTCTGTTGTAACGGCTTTCCCTTTTTCAGAATTAAAAAGATTTCCAAAAATATTAAAGGTTTTATTCTTAGAACAACAATTAACAAAGCCTGAAGAATTAATTAAAACCTTTTCTGAATGGGCGGTCATTGCCAGAAAAGAAGGCTTATTGGCTTTAGAAATTATTTCGGATCAAGTTGACAATACCTTTTTGAAGAATGGGTTGAATCTTGCGGTCGAGGGTCAGAGTGCCGATTATATTCGAGATATTTTAGCAGAAGAAATAGATGCAATGGAAGAACGTCATCTAAGCGGGGCTGCAATTTTTAGTCAGGCTGGCACATATGCACCGACACTTGGAGTATTGGGTGCGGTAATAGGGCTGATCGCCGCATTAGGTAACATGGCTGATACCGAGGCATTAGGACATGCCATTTCTGCAGCGTTCGTTGCAACCTTGATGGGAATTTACACAGGGTATGTGTTATGGCATCCATTTGCGAATAAGCTTAAGCGAAAATCACAACAAGAAGTCCGGATAAAAGAAATGATGATAGAAGGAATTTTATCGATCATCGAAGGGGAAGCGCCAAGAACGATTGAACAAAAACTAACATCCTATTTGCCTGCTGAAGATCGTAAAAAGTGGTTAGAAGGCGATGTGAGAGAAGATGGCTAGGCGGAAAAAAAAACAGCGGCATGAAGAGCATATCGATGAGTCATGGTTAGTACCTTATGCCGATATCTTAACTTTGCTTCTTGCACTTTTTATCGTCCTTTTCGCTTCGAGTTCGGTTGATGCAGTCAGATTCCAACAATTATCCAATGTGTTTAATCAGGTGTTTACGAGCGGGACGGGATTTATGGAATTCCCGAGCGATTCTCCCAGCAATAAACCAACATCACCGGAACAAAGTACAGGGGCAGAAGATCTTAAGAGGTTAGGGAAAAGCGAACAGAAACAGCTTACAGAGGTTCAGGAACGTGTAAATGCATATATTGAAAAGAATAAATTAACAGATAAATTGGGTACGAACCTCACGGATGAAGGTATGCTGATATCAATTAGGGATAATGTGCTGTTTGAATCAGGTGTGGCAGAGGTTAGAAGTGAAGATCGAAAAATTGCTAATGAAATTTCAAATCTTCTAGTTATGGATTTACCCCGAAACATTATAATAAGCGGACATACCGATAATATACCGATCCAGACTTACCGGTATGATTCGAACTGGGATTTAAGTGTTATGCGTGCGGTTAATTTCATGAAACTGCTCCTCGAAAATAAAGACTTGGATCCCGAAATGTTCAGCGCAAAAGGTCATGGGGAATTTAAGCCAGTTACTTCTAATAAAACAAAAAGTGGAAGAGCGGAAAACCGGCGTGTTGAAATTCTGATTGTTCCGCGGACGGTAATAACTGAGTGAAAACCTGTCTGGAATGGACGGGTTTTTCTTTGTTAAAGGAGTATATATGGAAAGAGAATATTTAAATGTGATGGAAGAGATTGTTGTGACTTGGGTGCAAATTTTAATGGCTGGAATGGAATATCAAACGTTTTGTTCGTGCAGAAAATGTAAGAATGACATAATCACATTATCTTTGAATTCCATGCCTAATTATTATGTAACAACTGAAGAGGGGCGGAAGCGGATATTTGAAAACTTGAATACAGATGAAAACCGAAAATGGATTAACAAAAGAATTATTAGTGCTATATACGTGGTAGGTAAATTCCCCAAGCATAATCAGAATAGAACATGATAAGAGTTCAAGAGTCTTTAACCACAAAATTCATCTATAAATATAATAAGCAAGCTCTCTGAAGAAATGGTGGGTACAGTGGGGTGGTTTTTCGTAAACGAGAGATCAATATTTATATATATTGATGGAGATGTGTTTTATTTATTCTACATGAGGGAACATAAATGGAGTAAGTTCATTCGATCTAAAAATTGAGGAGATGAATTTTTTATGAGTAAAAAAATCGCTTGTGTAGTAACTAATATGTTTGAAGACTCGGAGTACAGTGAACCGGCAAAAGTATTTGAGGAAGCAGGGCATACGGTAACGACGATTGAAATGGTACAAGGGAAGACTGTTAAAGGCAAACAAGGTGAAGTCGAAGTCAAGATAGATGAAAGTATCGATTCAGTGAAACCAGAGGACTTTGATGCTTTGTTCATTCCTGGAGGATTTTCCCCAGATCAGCTACGTGCTGATGCACGCTTCGTAACGTTTGCAAAATCGTTCATGGATGAAAAAAAACCTGTATTCGCAATCTGTCATGGACCACAGTTGCTGATTACTGCTAAAACACTTGAAGGACGTCATGCAACAGGGTATAAATCTATTAAGGTAGATATGGAGTATGCAGGTGCTACATATTTAGACAAAGAGGTGGTTGTTTGTGGCAATCAGCTTGTCACTAGCAGGACACCAGAAGACATCCCAGCCTTTAATCGAGAGTCACTTAAATTATTGAAATAAAAAAAATCCCGACGCCGTCGGGATTTTTTCTTTAATAAGGTTTTAAGGATTCATATACTTCTATCTTTGCAGTAAAATATAAGGAGAGACGAAAAAAAAGGAAGTGTAACGATTGATCGTATTAAAATCTGCACGTGAGATTCAAGCGATGCATGACTCAGGTAAAATTTTGGCAGCTTGTCATAGGGAAATTGCAAAATTAATTGTACCCGGTGTGACGACATGGGAAATTGAAGAATTTGTTGAAGGATTTTTAAAGAAACATGGGGCGAAGCCGGAACAAAAGGGATACAAAGGGTATGAATATGCGACATGCGCAAGCATCAACGAAGAAATCTGTCATGGTTTTCCTCGAAGGTCACCGTTGAAAAATGGCGATATCGTAACAATTGATATGGTCGTTAATTATAACGGCGCGCTTTCAGACTCTGCTTGGACGTACCCGGTCGGTAAGATTTCAAATGAAACGGAACACTTACTGCATGTGACAAAGGAATCTTTATATAAGGCGATTGAAGTGTCTGTAGAAGGAAATCGTATTGGCGATATTGGTCATGCTATTCAATTATATGTAGAAGCGGAAGGTTTTTCTGTCGTCCGTGATTTTATCGGTCATGGGATTGGAAATGTTATTCATGAAGAGCCTCAAGTTCCGCATTATGGATTGCCAAATAAAGGGCCGCGTCTTAAAGAGGGCATGGTATTCACTATTGAACCGATGGTGAACGTAGGTACATATAAAGCTAGCAGGGATGCGAACGGTTGGACTGCCTCTACTGCAGACGGAAAATACTCGGCTCAATATGAGCATACGATTGCCATCACAAAGAACGGTCCGCTTATATTAACCGAACAATAATGATGATTTGGTCATCTTATCTCCAAAAAAACGAAAAAACAGCATCGAGAATTGATGCTGTTTTTTCATCTCATTTAATTGGCCGTTCCAATGAATATAAATCTTCTTCGATGTTCCCAATTCGGTCCTCAATTACTGTTTTAGCATCTTTGATGCCCTCATTATATATAAAGGGAGCAATGTTGTCGAGAATAAATTGTAAGTGGTTTTCAGCAGCAATTTCGCCGATTTTTTCACCATTCTCCTGATAGACATACTCTTGAATGCGTTCAATCATCGCGCGTCGTTTTTCTAAGGGAAATTGAATAAACATAAAAAACCTCCTTCATATCTGTTCTAAAAACCATGAAATGAAATGATCCGAATCTAGAGGGAAGACATGTACTGGAGCATAGCTCTTTGTTTGCTCCAGACAGTCAGGCCAAGCAATAACTGCTTTGATATTGTTAAGCTGTTTTAGTAATAGAAGGTCATTTTCCTCTTTGATTAGAATTATCTTAGGAAAGTCTTCTTGCTTGTATCCTTCGATCAAAATCACGTCGGGATGAAAAAGACCCAACAATTGAATTAGCTCTGCTATAGAGGTTCCATTTCTAAAATTGCCAAGCAATTCAATCGTCCCGTCACCTTCAACAAGTGAAGCAGCTGCCCCAGCCTGAAAGTGTTTGGTGGAATCCTTTATACCTGTATGATCGGGTTTTCCACCATGCCCATGATGCTTTAATACGGCTGTTTCCAAATTTACTTCGCGAAGCTTCTCAATTAAATTCGTAATGAAAGTTGTTTTTCCACTATTTTGGTAGCCGACCACTTGAAATATAAATGGTTTCACCAAGGCCATACGCATCCTTCTTGGTCATCAAGAAGAAGGACGTCCACGATATCGCCAGTCTTGAATCCACGAGTGCCTCCAGGTAAGACCGTTAGAGAATTTGCTCCTGCAAGACTTGTTGTTATATTGGATTTATCTACACCGCTAGGGATTACCCACAGCTGGCCAGACTCGTAAAATAAACGCGTTCGCAAAAGACGTGAGAAGGGATTTGGCTTTAAGAAATCCTCCGCCAATTGTGCTTTTTCTTTTCGTAAATGAGGCTTTTCAGAAAACAGCATGGTTCGAATAATCGGTCTGGCAAATAATTCAAAGCCGACATAACTGGCAGATGGATTACCAGATAAGCCGAATAGAAATTTATTATTAAATAAAGCTACCGTTGTCACACTGCCTGGGCGCATAGCTACTTTATTGAATAATACGTCAGCTCCTATTTTTTTGTAAATATCAGGGAGAAGATCGAAATCACCGACGGAGACGCCCCCTGTTGTAATGAGAAGATCGACTTCCTCCAAGGCTGAGGAAATCGCCTCATAACTTAAGTCAAATTCATCCTTAAGTTTCCCATAAAAACGAACTTCTCCTCCTGCTCTCTGAATTTGGGCGGAGATGGCATGAGAGTTGCTGTTGCGAATTTTTCCCGGTTGCAATGGTTCACTGACATCTAGAAGTTCTGACCCTGTAGCAAATAAGCCAACGACAGGCTTTTTGGCAACTGGAACTTCAGCGTAACCGAATGTAGCAAGCAAGCCGATGATACCTGGATTAATCATTGTGCCTTTTTTGACAAGAATATCACCTTTTTTTGCATCCTCTCCTTTGAAAGACACATTTTCGCCTGAGTTAAGAGAGCGTTTGAAGGATATGTATTTCTTCCCGTCTTTTTCAAATTCCTTGGTAAGCTCGAGCATAATAACTGCATCACATTCGTCTGGCATTTGGGCTCCTGTCATGATTCTTGCTACCTGATTTTGTTGCACTGGAAGAGTAGAAACCATCCCTGCAGCCAACTCTTCTATCACTTCGAATTCGAGCGGATTATTAAGGGAACCTTCAGCAGTATCTTCAGACCTGAGGGCAAAACCATCGTATGGTGAACGGTTGAAATGTGGAACATCATTTGTAGCTGTAATATCTTGAGCTAAAAAACGATAGTGACTTTCCTCAAGAGCGACTAATTCCACCTGGCCTTCTAATTTATGTTTCATCACTTTTTCTACTGCATCTGCGAGACTAATGGGTGTTCTTCTTTCGACCATACCTACAACTCCTGTCTGATTGTCCTATAATATTCACTATAACAAATTTAGTAGAATTGTTTAATAAATAAAAAAACCCTCACCGGTATGGGAGGATTTGGATATTACTTATTACGGAGTCTTCCAAGTTCTTCAGCGATTGCTTCCATTTCACGGACACTGAAATTTGTTTTTTTCATCACCATTTTATAAATATCATGAAGTTCTTCATACATTTCGATATCGAAATGGGTGGATTTGATTGCTCCGAAGTTCATTACTTTTAGTTTATCCTTGATTGCTTCTACCATAAACTCGACACTTTCGGCTGTATTTTGTGTTAAATCCATTTCCCTCATCCTTTCACTCGTTTCTAAATTATTTTCATCTTTGCATGATTACCCCTATAAGTCAATGAAAATTCGGTAGGAAAACGAGGCATTATCTCCTTTTTACATGATTCGTCTCGACGTTTTAAAGTGAGCCTGTTTGGGAAAAGATAGGAAAAAACTTTTTTAAACACTGTATAATGGAGATAGCCACTATTACCCATCAACTAATATATGACGAGGAGGAGAATATATGAGCAACATTCGTGAAGAATATAAGTGTGCAAAGAAAAGTAAATTTATGCAAGCGGTCTTTATAGGGGCTCTAGCTGGGGCTGCAGTTAGTCTTTTTGATAAAAACACGCGTAGTTCCGTATTGGCAAACAGCAAAAGTTGCATGAATAATATGAAAGAACTTGTGAAAAACCCCAATGGAATTCTAACTCAAGTACGTGAAACATCTTCAAAAGTCCGTGCCACAGTTGAAAAAATTTCCGATGATGTTTCCTTCATTTCCCAAAGGGTAGAGGAGATGAAAGATATTCCATCGCAAGTTGCCCATGTCGTGATGGAGACGAAAGAGGTCTTCTCTGCGGAAGGGCATCAAGAATCGTCTTCTAATCATGATTTAGAAGAGCGTATTCCCTTAAATTAAATAATGAGGTGGAGGTATGGCCAATAAAAAAGAATGGCTGAAAGGGTCATTCTTCAAAGCTTTCATAAAACGGTTACAGGTGGATGATGTGTCGGGGCTTGCCGCACAGCTGTCCTATTTCTTTTTACTTTCCCTGTTTCCGTTACTTATTTTCCTATTTACTTTATTGGCCTACCTGCCATTTTCACAGGAAGATATTTTACGTATAGTCCGTTCATATGCACCAGATGGTTCTATGGCAATCATTGAGGGAAATCTAGCAGAAGTTATGAAAGGGAATAGTACCTTATTGTCGTTTGGTGTCATCGGAACAATATGGTCGGCATCTAATGGAATGAATGCAATTATTAAAGCCTTTAATCATGCGTATGGTGTAAAAGAAAGTCGAACTTTCTTTATTTCCCGGGGAATGTCGATTATTCTCACATTAGCGATGATTTTTGTTTTTATTGTCGCTTTGTTGCTTCCTGTATTCGGAAAGCAGATAGGTATATTTTTATTTGCCGAATTTGGACTATCTGACGAGTTTTTATCGATTTGGAATCATTTGCGCTGGGCGATTAGCACACTTGTATTATTCATCGTGTTTACTATCCTCTATTTGATTGCGCCCAACAAAAAGTTGAAATGTCTAACAGTGATTCCGGGTGCTATTTTTGCCACGGCTGGCTGGAGTCTCGTTTCCTTTTTATTTTCTTTTTATGTACAGTACTTCGCAAATTATTCGGCTACATATGGGAGCCTTGGTGGGATAATCGTGTTAATGGTCTGGTTTTACTTATCAGGGCTAATCATAATTCTAGGTGGGGAAATTAATGCCCTCATAAGTAATAAAGAACAGCCAAAATGTGAATGAGCTGCCTAAAGTTCCCGTAATAGCTATAAGTCCTGCAGCTAATACTAATCAAGAAATGACAACTTAGTAGTAGGGAGGAGTTCTTTCATGGGTAAAAGCAACAAAAAGCAAAAAGGAAAAAAAGGTTCGAACCATAAAACGTCAGGTTCTGCTAATGGGAAAAACGGCTATCACTAAATAGAATGAACACACAAAAAAAGGGGCCTTATAGGCTCCCTTTTTTTGTTTAGTTTCTCAATAATCTTAAACTGTTCAGAATAACTAGAATGGTGCTACCTTCATGGCCAATGACGCCATAAGGAAGGTCGAGGAATTGAAGGAAGTTGGATGCAATCAGAACCATAATGACAGAAATCGAGAAAACGACGTTTTGTTTGATGATTCGGTTCATTTTCTTAGATAACCTTACGGCTTCGGCAATACGCGGTAGGTCATTCTTCATCAGGACAACATCCGCTGTTTCCAGCGCAACATCTGTGCCCTCGCCCATTGCAATCCCGACAGAAGCAGTTGCAAGTGCAGGTGCATCATTAATTCCATCTCCAACCATTGCTACAGTACCGTATTGTTCTTTTAACTTTTTCACTTCAGTAACCTTAGTTTCAGGTAAGCATTCAGCAATATATGCATCAATATGGCTCTCAGATGCTATCGCTTTAGCGGTTTTTTCACCATCGCCTGTCAGCATAACGGTATGAATGCCTTCATTTTTCAATGCTTCGATGGCAGTAATCGTTTCTTCACGCACCACGTCTTTCAATGTAAGAATACCGGCAATACCTTGATTGTCTCTTGCATAAACTATCGTCTTTCCTTGTTCAGCTAGTGTTAGTGCAATACCATTTTGAAATTGTTCGGCTTCACTTCTACCAACGAAATCAGCTTTTCCGACTTGCCAAAGCACTCCATTGAAATATGCTTGAACCCCATTACCTGAGATATCTTCCATATTATCCGGTTTGATAATGTCTTTTGCTAATTTAGTTTTAGCGTAGCGCACAATTGATGTTGCCAAAGGATGGTTCGAATAATTTTCAACAGATGCAATATGGAATAGGAAATCTTCCTCGTTTAAATCTTCACGGATAATGACATCCGTTACCTCTGGTTTTCCTTTTGTTAATGTTCCGGTTTTATCTAAGGCAATTGCCCTCAAGTTACCAAGATTCTCAAGATGGATACCGCCTTTAAATAGAATTCCATGACGAGCACCATTAGAGATGGCAGATAGCGTGGCGGGCATAATAGATGCTACGAGGGCACAAGGTGAAGCAACAACAAGCAAAATCATTGCCCTGTAGAATGTTTCGGTCCAACTCCACCCTAATACAAAATGCGGTACGAACAACATCAAAGCGACAACGGTTAATACAATTTTTACATAGGTCCCTTCAAAACGTTCTATGAACAGCTGAGAAGGAGACTTTTCACTTTGAGCCGATTGAACGAGAGTAATTATTTTTTGAAATAATGTTTCGTTTGCTGGTTTCGTAATTTCTACGGTAATCGTTCCACGCAGATTCACTGTTCCCGCAAATACTTCATCATCCAATGATTTACTAACGGGAATAGATTCGCCAGTGATCGCCGCTTCATCAATATTGGTACGTCCGTCCGTAATTTTTCCATCAGAGGGTATTCTTTCACCTGGCTTTACTAAAATTAGGTCCCCGACATGTAGCAGGGAAACGGCTACAGTTTCTTCATATCCATTTGTGATTCGCAGCGCTTCTTCCGGCTGTAAATCCATAAGTGCTGAAATTTCTTTATGACTTTTATTCATTGTGTATGTTTCAAGCGCCCCGCTCAAAGCAAAGATGAAAATTAAAATCGCACCTTCCGTCCAGTATCCGATAATCGCAGAACCGATGGCCGCGAAAATCATTAGCATCTCTACATTCAATTCCTTATCGGCAATCGTATCTTCAAATCCCTCTTTTGCCTTGGCATATCCGCCGATCACAAAGGATGCTAAATATATAAGGATAGAAGGAGTTTCCAGCCCAATGTTGGACAACATCCAGCCCAATAATATTAATACACCGCTAAACAATGCGGCTATAAGTTCTAGATGGGGTTTTACTTTTTCCAACCAAGAGGTTTTGCATGGAGCCGGTTGGGTTAATTGTTTAGTATTAGTAGTCATAAGATTCCCTCCCATATTCTTCTTTATTTTGTGTGTAATTGATATAGATTATCATTTGTATTATATCTAATTGAGAAAGATAATCAACATCATTTTTCTGAATAAAATATGAAAGCTGTCACCGAAATTGCGATGACAGCAACGATTGCAAAGGTTTATTAATGTAGTGTTCCTTTTACTAATATTATAATACCACATATCCTATTCAAAAATAAAGAAGAATGATTCTAATCTAGGAAAAAATATAAATAACAATAAATTGAATCATTTGACCACTATATGATAAAAACACTACAAATTGAATAATAAATGGAGTAGTTCAGATAATAAACTATACTACAAGCTTAAAGCAGGCACTTTTTTTTCCTTAAATAGTACCAGTGAAATAAAGACAAGAAGAAGCATTATACTGATTAAATAGAAAAAATTACCTCCTTGTAAGTATTCGATGACTAAACCACCGAAAAATGGACCACCAATGCTGCCGAGACTGTAGAAGATGCTGCATAACAGATTTCCTGCAGGTAATAGGTTGCGAGGCAAAAGGTCTGCCATATAACTGATTCCTAAAGAGAAAGTCGAACCCACCATCATCCCGCCAAGCAGGAAGCAAATGAACAGACCGATTACGGAATATGAAACAATCCCAGCTAGAGTAAATACGGTAAAGCCTGAAAAAAGAATGATCAGCAAGATTTTTCGTCTGCCAAATCGGTCACTGAGCATTCCAAGCGGAATCTGTGAAAGTAAAGTACCACCTGAAAATGCTGGAATGATAAGCGATACTGCGGTTAAATCAATTCCAGAGCGCAATGCGAATACTGGAAAGTTGCTATTCAATGAGGCTTCAAGCACGCCAAAGGTGAAAGGGAGTAAAAAGGCGACCCAAGCAATGCGACTCACTTTCGTAAACCGTTTGAGTGTACCTAAGAATGATGTGCTTTCTGATTCATCCTGTTCAGGAAGCTCGTTTTTAATCAGGAATACAGTCATCCACGTAAGCAAGCTTAGTATGGATGTAATGATGAATGGCAAAGACTGATTAATCTCCAGAAGCTTCGTCATTAGCGGACCAACCATAAAACCAAGACTGAAAAATAATCCATAAATAGCAATATTCCTTCCGCGCTTTGCTGAAGGGGAAACAGCGGTAATCCATGTCTGGGTAGCAAAGTGAAGAGTATGATCACCAATTCCGATGAAAAAACGCAGAGCAAACCAAAACCAGAATGATTTCCAGACCGGAAATAAAGCAAGTGAAAGAATTACGGTTATTCCGCCAAATAATATTAATGGCTTATAGCCATATTTGCGGAGAGGTGCTTCCATGAAGGGAGAAATTAAAAGAATCCCTATATAAAGTGAAGCAGCATGAAATCCATTTAAGGAAGAGCTAATTCCGTCATTTTCAAAAATGATTGCGATAATTGGCAGAAGCATTCCTTGAGAAAATCCAGATATGCCGACCATACAAATTAGAACACTAATAAGCAGCTTTTGATTCATAAGTTTTCGACTCCTAAGATATGTATACCTTGTTGATGTTACATGCAGGATAGAGGATTAAGCAACAGAAATTTGGGTAAATGTTGACATGAAGAGAATATCGTTAAAAATTCTCTTTTTCATTTCAGGAAGATTATGTATGATAGTTTTTGTTACATATTAAATTGCATATAGGATTGTGAGGAGAAATATCGTGGATAAAATATTTATGGGACTCGTTTTCTTAGGTGTCCCTTTATCGGTTATTGGTTCTTTGATGCATTGGCCAAGTGTAATCATGTTTATCGTATATTGTTTAACAATTATCGCGCTTGCAGGTTTTATGGGACGGGCAACGGAAAGTCTAGCGATTGTGATGGGCCCAAGGATTGGCGGACTGTTGAACGCAACCTTTGGTAATGCAGTCGAACTTATTATTTCCATTTTTTCATTGAAGGCAGGGCTAGTGGGCGTTGTATTAGCCTCTTTGACTGGATCGGTATTAGGGAACTTATTGTTGGTTGCAGGACTTTCCTTCTTTATTGGGGGGACGAGGTACAAACGGCAGAAATTTAATGTGTTCGATGCAAGGCATAATGCTGGTCTGCTAATTTTCGCCGTTGTTGTTGCTTTTGTGATACCGGAAGTGTTCACTCAAAACATGAGCGAATCAAGTACGATGTCGTTAAGTGTCGGAATTTCCATTATTTTAATCTTATTATACTTAGCGGCATTATTCTTTAAATTAGTTACTCATCGCGGGGTTTATAAGCATGCGGAAAAAAGAGAAGCCCATGAGGAACATGAAGAGGAAGTACCTGAATGGAGCAAGAAAAAGGCCATTTCTATCCTTGCTATTGCAACATTGGCTGTTGCTTATGTATCGGAAAAACTTGTTCATACTTTCAGTGAAGTCGGAGAAACGTTTGGCTGGACAGAGTTATTTATTGGGGTCATTATCGTTGCCATTGTAGGTAACGCAGCTGAACATGCATCAGCCGTTATTATGGCATATAAAAATAAAATGGATGTGGCAGTTGAGATTGCAGTCGGTTCTACGCTGCAAGTAGCGATGTTCGTTGCTCCTGTCCTAGTGTTGATATCATTAATGTATCCAACACATATGCCGCTTGTTTTCACATTGCCTGAGTTGATTTCAATGGTTACAGCTGTCTTTCTAATGATTATGATTTCGAATGACGGAGAAACGAACTGGTTTGAAGGACTTACCCTGTTAGCTGCGTATTTTATTATGGGGATTGGATTTTACCTATTATAAGAGTGTCAGGCCTTCCGAATCGGGAGGTCTTTCTTTATGAGAAACGCGGATACAAATAAAAATGACTCTGCCCAGGTTATTTTAGCAGAGCCATTTCTATATTAGTAAATTACCATTCATAAATTAATCCAAAATTTTTCTTCATGCTTCTGTTAAAGTTGAGAAATAATTCTAGAGTGTTACACCATCCTTTTACATCAAATTTAAGTAAGTGGCGAATTCGTTTTCTGTCATCCTTGAAAAGGGTGTCTTAGATCGATAAGCATACCTCCTGAACGTTTATTAGGTATGAACGATTTCGCCTCCTTTTTATAATGTAAGTTAAGTATAACCGATTTGTATAGAAAAGTAAATATTCTGAACTTTACAAATTTATTACAAAATCAACATGTTATTGAAATGTATAGAATGTTGAGTAAAAACAAAATCTATAAACAAAATGATTGAACCTTTTAAAGGAGTGCTACAGCATGAGACGTCTTATTCTTATTACAGTGTTTGCCCTAACTGCCTTTATTCAGGCGAATGTAAGTTTTGCAGCCCATATATCAGCCGGAGATAAAACAACTCCGAACAAGGTGAATATCCCGCCTTCCGTATTAAATATTGCGAAGGAGAATACGTATCCGAACTCGACTCAGGATCTTCCAATGCTGCAGCCGAGTGAGTTCGCCAAACAGTTGATTGATTCATCGGATATAAAGATTGAAAATCCAGAACTCATTCATATGTTGAATGAATCAGCAATTGCAAAAGCGCCGCTTGCTTTTGGTTACAGGGCGACCATTTACCTTGGCAATTGGGCATTGAATTACGAGTCTTCCGAAACGGCCCCCAATTGGGAATATCAAAAGATCAATATGAATTACTATGATAATCGAGGCGGTGATGTTCCATACAGAATCCGTTATGTCCAAGAAAACCAAAAGGCAGTGAGTGGTGGATTAACAGCGAAAATTCCTAAGGCCGAGGATGTTAAAAAGATGATGCTATTAAAAGCTACGGAAAAGACCCATTTGCCACTCGCTTTTGAAACGATTATTGGCGCTGGTACGAAAAAAGACGAAGTATACAATGTTGCTTCAAATCGGATTGGTTATTTATCTAGCTATGCATCTGCCGTCAATGAAAAAGGTAAGGTCACCTATGGAGAAGTATATTTGAAGCTTAAAGGAAATAAACGCTCGATTACGATTAAAAATATCACCTCACAAGGTATAGGCGCTTGGATACCAGTTCAGGACCATGTTTCCTTCAGCTTCACTGTTTCGCAACAGCCACGGTAATGAAGGTGAAGTAAAAAAAACTCGCCTAATTGGCGAGTTTTTTCTCATATATTTGACTTTCTTACACTGAAGTCTTCTTTAGGGTAATAGGCATTTTTGACAAGAACATTCGGACCGAGACATTTAACTGCTGAACAGTGGCAGTTTAATTCATTGGCCAGCTTCGAATTCATCCATGTTTTATAGGATTCGGTCAACGGCTGATCAATGATATTTCCCAATGTAGGTGCATCCCCAAAATCGGTAACAATGACTTCTCCAGTAAAAATATTGACATTCAAACGAGAGCGTCCATCAGGGTCATTCCGAACTGTCACTTTATTAGCACTGTAAAGCCGCTTAAGCAACTCTAAATCTTCTTTGCTGTTGTTACATGGATAGAATGGGAGCGTTCCGAAAAGCATCCATACATTTTCATCCCGAATATCAAGTAGATGATGAATCGCCTCACGCATGTTCTCCAATGATAAAGTTTCAAGTGCTGAGGCGAAATCACTTGGGTACATCGGATGTATTTCATGGCGCTGACATCCCATTTCATCGACAATCTGTCTGTGGATATGCTCTAGATGCGGCAAGGTGCGCTTATTAAGCATCGTTTCTGCAGAAACTAGCACACCAGCTTTTGTCAGGGCACGGGAATTTTCAATCATTTTATCAAATAATTTTTTTCGTTGCTCGCGCGAAGGCTTGCGGTCCATCATGGCAAAACCGATATCGATGAATTCATCGATCGTTCCCCAGTTATGGGAAATATGAAGAACATCCAAATAGGGTATGATTTCTTCATACCGTTCCAAGTCAAGGGTCAAGTTAGAATTGATTTGGGTACGAACTCCACGGCTACGAGCATATTTCAATAAAGGTAAAACATAATTTTTCACTTGTTTTCTAGAAAGCATTGGTTCACCGCCAGTTATACTTAGCGAGCGAAGCAATGGTATCTCATCGAGGCGCTGAATTATTAATTCTAAAGGAAGAGCAACCGGGTCTTTTGGCTGAAGTGTGTAACCGACTGCACAATGTTCGCAACGCATATTGCAAAGGGTAGTGGTTGTGAATTCAACATTGGTAAGACTGAGCTTTCCGTATTGTTCAACGTCCATATATGCTTCCCAAGGATCATACTTGGGTGTGATTGGTGTTAAAAGATCTTGCTTGATTATAGACATGTTTAAAACTCCTTACGTAATAATGCACTAACCCATTATGAACAATGGGCACAAAAATTGTCAAATGGCGTGGTGCTTCATTTTAGCTTGCCATTGCACTTTCAAGAGGATTTCGTTACGATGGAAGAAGAACGGAAGGAGAGTGCCTCATGGGAAAATCCATTACAGGTAAAAACGAACAATTAACATATTTAAAAGAACGCCTCACGATGTTCATGGAGGTTCTTGACCATATTGAACCAGAAAATACAGAATTAGAAGATATTGATCGCTTAATCGGCATGCTTGATGATTTGGAAGTTAAAGTAGAACAATTTAAAACGCGCAAAGAAGGATAATATCTGTACGATAGTATGATTTTTTTATAATTAATATTCATAAAAGGGATGACGCCATTTACTCGTCATCTCTTTTTATATGTAATGATGAAAAATGGCTATTCAGTATTAGGTAATGATTGGTAATATTTTTTTACTTTATGCTAATCTTTGCGCCTTGATTATTTTTCTACACACCGATTTCCATTAAGAAAATTAATTACTTGTTTTCGAAAGATTATGTTAGATGTATAATAAAACGGGTGTTGTATCATTCGAACTTAATAGAGAAGCAGTGAATGATTAAATCTAGGGGAAATAAGAGGGGGAAGAGAAATTTGGATATTCAAAAATTCCAAGAAAGTATGTACAGTCTTATCGTTGAAACTTCAACGAATCTTCCAAAGGATGTTCGTCGTGCGGTCAAAAGTGCGAAACAACGTGAAAATGCAGGTACGCGTTCAGCGTTGAGCCTAACAACAATTACGAATAATATTACAATGGCTGACGACAATGTATCACCGATTTGTCAAGATACAGGTCTGCCGACATTTAAAATTAAAACTCCAGTTGGTGTGAACCAACTTGAAATAAAAGAAGCAATTCGAAATGCAATCATTTTAGCAACAAAGGGCGGAAAGCTTCGTCCAAATGCCGTTGACTCTTTGTCAGGTGAAAACAGCGGGGATAACCTTGGGGAAGGTCTTCCTGTCATGAAATTCGATCAATGGGAAAAAGATTACATTGATGTGCGTCTAATATTAAAAGGCGGCGGCTGTGAAAATAAAAATATTCAATACAGTCTGCCGATGGAACTTGAAGGATTAGGTAAAGCCGGCCGTGATTTAGATGGAATCCGTAAATGTGTTCTTCATTCCGTCTACCAAGCGCAAGGTCAAGGCTGTAGCGCAGGGTTCATTGGCGTTGGTATCGGGGGAGACCGTTCATCCGGATATGATTTGGCTAAGGCTCAACTTTTCCGCAGTAACGAAGATGTGAATCCGAATGAGGATCTCCGTAAACTAGAAGAGTATATCATGGAGACGGCTAATGAATTAGGAATTGGCACAATGGGCTTTGGCGGCGAAACAACACTGCTTGGCTGTAAGGTTGGTGTCATGCACCGTATTCCGGCAAGCTTTTTCGTATCGGTTGCTTACAACTGTTGGGCTTTCCGTCGCTTAGGTGTGAAAGTTAGCCCAGAAACAGGCGAAATCAATGAATGGTTATATCAAGATGGCGAGAAAATTGACTTTGCTCTAGAAGCAGAAAAAGCAGCGAAAGAAGAAGTAGCCGCAGCAATAGAAGCTGAAGTTGAAGCACCGCGTGAAATTATCCTTCAGGCACCAATTACGGAAGAACAAATCCGTGAGCTGAAAGTTGGTGACGTAGTCCGGATTAATGGAAGAATGTATACTGGCCGTGACGCGATACACAAGCACTTGTCTGAAAACCCTGCACCAATTGACCTTGATGGACAGGTTATCTATCATTGTGGGCCGGTTATGCTGAAGGACGAAGAAGGCAAATGGCACGTGAAAGCTGCAGGTCCGACAACAAGTATTCGTGAAGAACCATACCAAGGCGATATCATGAAAAGATTCGGCATTCGCGCTGTTATCGGTAAAGGCGGAATGGGTCCAAAAACACTAGAAGCACTAAGCGAACACGGTGGTGTTTATTTAAACGCGATCGGCGGAGCAGCTCAATATTATGCAGACTGCATTAAATCAGTCGAAGGTGTGAACTTCACTGAATTTGGTATTCCTGAAGCAATGTGGCATCTGAACGTTGAAGGGTTTACCGCAGTTGTTACCATGGATTCACATGGAAACAGCCTGCATAAAGACGTACAGCAATCTTCATTAGAAAAACTGTCACAATTCAAAGAACCTGTATTTAAATAAGAAGTATGCAAAAGACGCTCACCAATTTAGTTGAGCGTCTTTTTACCTTACTCTTCTATTTTCGGCAATGGATCAATCCTTTTTGAATCCTCTAAATCCAATCCACTTTTCACAAAATAAACAAACAGTCCCGCGCCTAATCCCAGACAACCAATAAAGCCTAACGTAATCACCCATTCCAGCATTGTATACGCCCCCTTGCTAATGTATATGAAAAAAAAGGCTATTATTGCCTTAAAAAAGTACAATCTTTTTGCACCTTTGCTCATACATTAGAAGAGAAAGGGGGGAGTAAAATGCAAAATAACTTCTTATTGTTTTTTGTCGCAATGTTAACAGGTTTTGCTTTCATCCATCTTCCTGTGGCAGGCACGATTTTCTCCGGACTTGAACCAACTCTAGACGTAATTGGAATTATAACCGCTATCGTTTTTGCCATCGTCATCATTTGGAAGGCGGTACAGACGTTATTTAAAGGTTAAATAGATAGGGGGGCCTATCCTTTTAGGAGGAAAGGCCTTTTTTGCGTGGAATTCGCTCGTTGTGGGATGATAATTCGTCCTTTGTGGATAAAATTCGACCTACATGGCAATAATTCGACCTACAGACCAATAATTCGACCGTCATCACGAATAATTCGACCTACAGACCAATAATTCGACCGTTGTCACGAATAATTCGACCTACGGCAATATCATGTATATAAATCACCATGTTTCAAACACTAAGAAAAAAGAACATGGGGGATAATCCAATGAAAAAAATCGCGATTCTATCCGCTTTTATATGCTTGATTTGGTCTTTGGCAAGCCCAGCTCTAGCGGAGTCCTATAATTGGGGCTTCAATAAAGGGAAAAATGGAACTCCGGCCGATGCAGGAAAGAACTTCAATGAAATGCTACCTAAATATGAGGCAATTTATAAAGGTGACACAACGAAAAAAGACATATACTTAACGTTTGATAATGGTTATGAAAATGGCTATACCGCCCAGATTCTAGATGTGTTAAAAAAACATAAAGCCCCGGGAACTTTTTTCGTCACTGGTCATTATTTAAAAACCGCACCTGAGCTTGTTATCCGTATGGCGAATGAAGGACATATCATCGGAAACCACTCCTGGAACCACCCTGATATGACCAGTGTGACAGACGAAGTCATTCGCACCGAACTGCAACGGGTTAAAAAGGCAACTGAAAAATTAACCGGTCAACGGGGGATGAACTACCTAAGGCCACCGCGTGGTGTATTCAATGAGAGAACAATGAAAGTCGCACAAAAAGAAGGATATTACCACATTTTTTGGTCGCTTGCTTATAAAGACTGGGTCGTTGACCAACAAAAGGGTGCTGCTTTCGCCCATGATGAAGTGCTTAAACAGATTCATCCAGGGGCGATTTTATTACTGCATACTGTTTCAAAAGATAATGCAGAGGCGCTTGACTCGATTCTGACTGATCTTGAAAAACAAGGATACACATTCAGCTCCCTTGATGATTTAATGATAAAAAAACAATTGCCAAATCGAATGCTTTATTAAAATAAAAAGCGGAACCTGAAGTGAAATTACAGGTCCCGCTTTTTTCCATTCTCCTCATTTTTTAAGTAATATTTCAGGAAACATGCTATAATACGTGGAAAACTGCTAAAGGATGGATCGCTTGTGTGGACGGAAAAATTACAGGTCCAGGGACCATATAATTTCGACCTTGTTCTCGAACGATTATCGTTAGACCCACTTCAAGTAGTTGATTTTACTAACAGAACGGTAAAAGTTCCGCTTTATATAGAAAAAGAACCAGTCGTTTTGCATGTTAAGGTAATAGGAAACATCGAAGAACCGACCTTTATCATTAGAGGTCAATCAGAGGAATACAAGTCTAAAGCAATCGAACGGTTAAAAAAAGTTTTTCATTGGCATCTGCCATTAGAAGGCGTTTCCCAGCATTTCCGAGAATCCGATTTGCGAGAAATCTTCGAAGAGCACCGCGGTACAGCCATAGTCTTGGATTTCGATTATTACAGTTGCCTCGTCAAATGCATCATACATCAGCAATTAAACTTGTCTTTTGCGCATATACTCACGGAACGGTTCGTGAAAACATTTGGCTACCAAATAGATGGAGTGTGGTTTTATCCAACACCGGAGACGACCTCAAAACTTCAGGTGGAACAGTTAAGAGCCATTCAATTCAGCGGCAGAAAAGCTGAATATGTCATCGGACTATCTCAGCAAATCACTCATGGCCTTCTTAATCTTGATCTGTTGGCAAAGCTATCCGATCAAGAGGTTATGGATATACTAATAAAAATACGCGGAATCGGTAGATGGACGGCTGAAAACTTCCTGCTTTTTGGACTCGGAAGGCCGAACCTTTTTCCAAAAGCCGATATTGGCATCCAAAATGCAATAAAACTTTTATACGGCTTACCGCAGAAGCCAACCCAAGAAGAAATGGAAACCTACAGTGAAAAATGGGCTCCATATCTAAGCTACGCTTCCCTCTATTTGTGGAGAAGCATCGAAAAACGGAGTGAAAAGAAATGACAAACATGCAAGGTACAACACTAGAAGTAAATCAAACCCTTCCATTAACTATTAAACGTCTCGGCATAAACGGAGAGGGAGTCGGATACTTTAAAAAGAAAGTCGTCTTTGTCCCTGGAGCATTACCAGGTGAAGAAATTGTAGCTTTAATAACAAAAGTACAGCCGAACTTTTCTGAAGCAAAAATAAAAACCATCCGGAAAGAATCGCCACACCGCATTGCCGCACCATGTCCCATCTACGCAGAATGTGGTGGTTGTCAACTACAGCATTTAAGCTACAGTCAACAGCTTATTGAAAAACGCGATATCGTCATTCAAGCTATGGAGCGTCATACGAAATTCCCGATTTCTTCATTAAATATACAAGAAACAATCGGCATGGAAGATCCTTGGAACTACCGCAACAAAAGTCAGTACCAGGTCGGTCAGAAAGATGGCAAATTGATTGCCGGTCTTTACGGCTTAAACTCCCATAACTTGATCGATATTCCCAACTGTCTTGTCCAACACAAGGCTACTAATAAAGTAACACGTACGGTGAAGAAGATCCTAAAGAACCTGAATATCTCGATCTATAATGAAAGAAAGAGAAAAGGTGTGATCCGTACAGTCATTACAAGAGTTGGCTTTGAAACAGGTGAAGTACAGGTGGTCTTAGTTACAGGAGCGGAAGAAATTCCACAAAAAGATCAATTGCTTAAACAAATTCGTGACCAACTGCCGGAAGTGAAATCAGTCGTTCAAAATATTAATAACCAAAACACATCACTTATTTTTGGCGAAAAGACGATCCATCTTGCTGGCGAAAAAGTCATCAACGAAACATTGGGTGATCTATCGTACGAACTATCGGCCCGTACTTTCTTCCAACTTAATCCGGTCCAAACAGTCCGCATGTATGACGAAGTGAAAAAAGCGGCAGCCCTAACCGGTACCGAAAAAGTCGTAGATGCCTATTGCGGCGTAGGAACCATCGGACTTTGGCTTTCTGAAGATGCAAAAGAGGTTCGCGGAATGGACGTCATCAAAGAATCCATAGAAGACGCCAAGAAAAATGCCATCAAACACAAACGCACCAACATGCATTACGAAACAGGAAAAGCCGAAAACATCCTGCCGCGCTGGACCAAAGAAGGATGGAAACCGGACGTACTAGTCGCCGACCCGCCAAGAACTGGCCTGGACCAATCCTTACTGCAAACTATCCTAAAGGTCAAACCAAAAACCATTGTGTATGTATCATGTAACCCATCCACATTGGCAAAAGACCTACAAGAATTGAGTGCATTATATGAAGTAGAATCCATGCAGCCTGTGGACATGTTCCCACAGACGAGTCATGTGGAAGTTGTGACGAAGTTGAAAAGGAAAGAATAAGCAGAAGGATCCGGGAATCTGTAAAAGATTCTCGGATTTTCATCTGCGTTTATTTCAATCCATTTGTGAAATAATGAAGGTACTGTAAAAAATGAGAAATATACAGGAGGTTTATGGATGCATAATCATGATATATTAATTCGATTAAGATATGCGCTGGATATAAAAAATAAAGATATGGTAGAGATATTTAAACTTGGGGATATTGAAGTAACAAGAGAAGAAGTCATGCAGATGCTCACAAAACCAAAAGACGGATACTATGATGAATATGACCACGATGTTATAGATGAAGATGAAAACCAAATAAAATGCAATAACTTGATGTTAGAGTCATTTTTAAATGGCTTGATCATTTTCAAAAGAGGGAAACAAGAACCAAAACCAGGACAGCCGGAAAGCCCTGCACCGACTGCAAGGAATTCGGAAAGTGTGAATAATACCCTTCTAAAGAAATTGAAAATCGCACTGACATTAACAAGTGAGGATATGATTGATATTTTGGATGAGGCAGGAGTCATGATAACCAAAGGAGAATTAAGCGCTATATTAAGAAAAGCAGGTCATAGGAATTATAAAGAGTGCGGGGATAAATACGCCAGGAATTTCTTAAAAGGGTTAGCTTTTAAATATAGGGGATAAGGGAGCAGCAAATAAGTTGAACTAAAACTTGCTGATATCTACTTAGCTGTTGAAGTAATTGGGATTTTATGTAAATTTAACTAGCGTCACATATGTTGTCACATATTCTCCGGACATGTGGAGTGTGTGGCGAATATTACGCTGAAATTACTAACTAGGCCCAGTCATTTGACTGGGTTTTTAAGATGCATAGGAGCGAATCTAAATGAGGAGGGACGCTTGGCTATTTGAGGCGAATGATACAAATATCTTCGCGAGTATACGCTATACATCTAATATGAAGCAGGGGACAGTGAGCAGTTTGCTTAACTACGTCAACAGCAATCTGTGGATCTGATCTTCATATTTATCAAGGAGCTATCCAAGGAAAAAGACTATGTTGTCGGTCATGAACCAATGGGAATCGTTGAAGAAGTAGGGCCCGAAGTAACAAATGTGAAAAAAGGCGACAGAGTAGTATTACCGTTCAATTTTGCTTGTGGTCACTCTTTTTACTGTGAACACGAATGGAGAGTCAATGTGACAATTCAAACCGCAATCCACATGTAGACACAGGTGAATACTTCGGTTTTAAATGAATAAATTAGAGTCGATTCATGTTTATTTTCCAAGTGTATTAGATCTTGTGCCGTGTAAAGACTATGGAGATTATTTGATAGTAGCTGGAATAGATTTAATGAAGGTAATTCCTTATAGGATAATGCAAGTGAAGAATGTATTTCTTGATGAGTTAAACGGTCATAAAGAGATCATTAGCATGAGAAATATTGATGTTACACTGATTGCTGGGATAGGGAGAAACACCACTCAATATCTTGAATCTGTTAACGACCCTTTACCTAATATAAGGATGGAGCGCACTGTATGGAGTGCTATAAGCAGTAATGCTGGAGATGGAAATGTTATGGTGAGTAGTGTTTTTGTACTAGATGGAGACAAATATTTAATGCAAGGTGACCACATGGAAGTATTGTTTAGAAGTGAATCACTTCTAAGAAAAAAGCTTAGTTAATGTACAACTAAGCTTTATTACACGCTTGATTAAATGGGGATAAACGCTTCTGTTTCCGCTGCTCTTTCAATAGATTCATCATCCAAGCCTGAATGCCTTTTGTATGTTCCGTTGCGTATAAAGGATGTGCAAGATTGCATGTTTCTAAGGGGTCAACTGTTAAATTATATAGCTCGTATTCGTCTTGTATGGGTTCCTTTTTGACCTGAGAAATCCAATGAATCTCCTGATCACAAGCTGTATTATCCCAAATAGGTTGGATGGTTTCATCTCTGATTCCAGGATGACTCCAGAATTGAACGTTGTCAAAATAGCGGGAGAATTTCCATAATTCCTTTTTTCCATTTCGATGCAGTGCTGTAATAATGGACTCAATATGGTTAGGTTGAACAACAGATGGATATGGTTCTCCCAATGGATTTATGTGGTGCTGTCCTCGTGTTACATCATCGTCGGTCATGAAATATATTGTTTCATCAGTTATTGCAGTTTGATTCTGCCCCAAGATAGCGGGAGTCAGATCGCGTCCTACAAAGGGATGGATTTCGCAAAAATTTCTTTGTAATCTTTCATTAATTACTTCCATATCAACATTCGCAAGTCCAAGTAAGGTTGGTAGGAGATCTACATGGCTGGTGAGTGAATGAAAATGTTTATGCTGGGGGAAGAGATGTTGATTATGGATAATGAAAGGAACATGCAAAATTTCTTCGTATGCACAGTACCATTTTTGATGCAGATTTCCGTGTGCACCAAGTAAATCACCATGATCAGAAGTAAATATAACAATAGTATTGTCATAGAAAGGAGAGCGAGTAAGGGCTTCAAATACCTTTAACATTTGCTGGTCTGCTTTTTTTTGCAATTGGTAGTAAAGCTTACGGTAAAAAGACTGATCAAGAATAGGTTGCAGGCATTTGGGATAAATATCCCGATAGCTTGCTTGACATTGAGGTTTCGTAAAAAGAAGCTCGTTTATAGATGGAGGAGGAGCTACTTCTGGAATAATAGATTCCACGTCAAACCGAAACAGAGGCAGATGTGCAGTAAGAGAGCCATATAAAACAATATCGTGCGGGTTCACAAATGATGCGACGACTAGCCAAGGTTTATTATTTTTACCATTATTTTTTTGGTGATTGAGAGACTCAATTAGCTCAATTACTTCATCAGCATAGATTTCGTCTCTTCCGCTTAGACCAATACCAGCCGAAGAGCCGGAGTTTCGAGGATTTTTGCCGTGGGGTTCCGGACCGATCCAATCTGAAAAACCAAAGTTGACTAAACGATTGGTACGAAAATATAACTCTTCCTCCCTTTTGTCCGGTACACCTGTTAATGGATTATAGCTTGAGAGACTTGTGTGCGTACCTGGAATAATAATGTCTTCAAAAGAAATATGCCATTTTCCTTTATAGTAAGTTTGGTAACCGGCAGCGCGAAAGTAATCTCCCATCGTCGGGACGGTGTTTCGATTCAGCCAATACATATCAGAGTCAAAAGGTTCTTTGGCAATTCCGGTTGTCTGGCTGACGCCATGTAGTGAAGGATATTGTCCAGTCAACAACGTTGCGCGACTGGGGCTGCAGGCAGCACTTCCTATATAATGCCTGTGAAATTCTAGTCCGTGTGATTTCAATAGTTCCTGTGTAATGAGGTTTTGTTTGCGCCACTCCTTAATTTCTACGTTTTCATAAACGGGAGGATATCGTTCCTCATCCACGAGGAATACGAGAATGTTAGGTTGTTCAAGTAATCTAGAAGAACGTTGCATATTATTCATAAAAACACATCCTAGGTCAGATATTTATTAAGGTTTATGTTGTGAATGGCCATAATAGTATCGTTTTCCTGTTTCCAACTAGGTGAAACTCAATCGAGAGTTCTTAAAAACCACCTATCCAGTTATCAGGGTCAATAAACTCACTATATTTCATCTATTTTTCAACTCCATTTTTGTAACGCTTTAAAAGTTCTACGGTATTGTAATTAGGTTGTTGACAAGCTGAAATAAGCATCTGCTCCACTTTTTTTTCAAAGGACATATACTTGTCTATTTCTAGACCTGAACCAATTAAGGTGTTTTTTTACTTAGTCTGTTGTTGACTTATATTTTCATTTCAGCATGAAGGAAGGATCAAAAAAACGGTTTAAAAACAGCTTTATGATAAATAAATAGTAATAAAATAGTTCTATTATACATGCGAGACTGCATATTAGCAGGTCATGAAGCTGTAGAGGTGGGTCGTAAATAAAAGGGCCGCCCTCAAAAGTCAATTTTCCCTCGACTTTTGGGACAGCCCTTTCTCATCTTAGAGAAGTTTTTTTACTTCTTCATATTCTTCATCAGTGAAAACATGTGAGTGTGTGATGAAGTGTTTGTCTTCTACGCTATCGAGCGAGAATTCTGGGCCTCGCCCTTCCGTAGCATCGATGATCAGTTGCGTATGCTTCCAATAATCGTATTGGCTTTTATGCATGTAAAAAGGGATATCCCCTATTGAACCGAGAAGGATGTCTGAGTCTCCCAAGAGAAAATCTCCCTCTTTGTAGCACATCGGAGCAGAGCCATCGCAACAGCCACCAGATTGATAAAACATGATAGATCCATGTATCTTTTTAATAGATTCTATTAATGTAAGTGCTTCGTCTGTTGCTGTAACACGTTCTATCATGTTCGATCGTATCCTTTCGATTTAGAAGAATCCTTGCGCGTTTTTATCGTAACTTACTAATAGACATTTTGTTTGTTGATAGTGGTCTAACATCATTGCATGGTTTTCACGACCGATACCTGATAATTTGAAACCACCGAATGCTGCGCCTGCTGGGTATTGGTGATAAGTGTTTGTCCAAACACGTCCAGCTTGGATTCCACGGCCTGCACGGTAAGCAAGATCGCCACTACGTGACCAAACACCAGCTCCTAAGCCGTAAAGAGTATCGTTTGCGATTTCCATTGCTTCATCGAAGTCTTTGAATGTAGTAACAGCAAGTACTGGTCCAAAGATTTCTTCTTGGAAGATGCGCATTTTGTTGTGACCTTTGAATACGGTTGGTTTGATGTAGTTACCATTTTCAAGGGTGTCGCCAAGATGGTTTTCTTCACCGCCGATTAAGCATTCAGCGCCTTCTTCTTTTCCAAGTTGAATGTAAGAAAGGATTTTTTCTTTTTGTTGATTAGAAGCCTGAGCACCCATCATTACTTCAGTATCAAGTGGGTTACCAACTTTAATAGCTTTCACACGTTCTAATGCACGTTCCATAAATTTATCATAAATAGATTCTTGAATTAATGCACGAGAAGGACAAGTACAGATTTCACCAGAGTTTAATGCGAACATGACTAAACCTTCGATTGCTTTATCCAAGTATGAATCATCTTTATCCATAACATCTTCAAAGAATACGTTAGGTGATTTACCACCAAGTTCAAGCGTTACAGGGATTATGTTTTCAGTTGCGTATTGCATGATTTGACGACCAACCGCAGTTGAACCAGTGAATGCGATTTTAGCGATACGCGGGTTTGTAGCAAGTGGTTTACCAACTTCAATACCGAAACCATTCACAATATTAAGAACACCTGCAGGAAGAATGTCTTCAATTAACTCTATTAAAACCATGATGGAAGCTGGAGTTTGTTCAGCTGGTTTTAATACGATACAGTTACCTGCTGCTAATGCTGGGGCGATTTTCCACACAGCCATTAGAATAGGGAAGTTCCATGGAATGATTTGTCCAACAACACCTAGTGGTTCTTGGAAGTGGTAGGCTACTGTATCATTATCCAATTGAGTAGTGCGGCCTTCTTGAGAGCGAATGGCACTAGCAAAATAACGGAAGTGATCGATTGCTAATGGAATATCAGCATTTAATGTTTCGCGCACTGCTTTACCGTTATCCCAAGTTTCGGCTACAGCGATCATTTCTAAGTTTTCTTCTAAACGATCGGCAATCTTATTTAAAATACGAGCACGTTCAGCAGTAGAAGTTTTTCCCCAAGCTTCTTTTGCTGCATGTGCTGCATCTAATGCTATTTCAATATCTTCTGCAGAAGAACGAGCGACTTTAGTAAATACTTCGCCAGTGATTGGAGACTTATTTTCAAAGTATTGGCCATTTACTGGTGTAACCCATTTTCCGCCAATAAAGTTATCATACTTTTCTTTGAAATGGATAACTGCACCTTCTGTATTAGGATTTGCATAGATCATAGTTGTATTTCTCCCCCATTTTTCGTATTGAAAACATATCGGATGTATACGTTTGCATTATTTAGTGTGAAGTTGCTATCTGGATATGTTCTCTATCTCTATAATGTCCTTGTGTATAGAAAAACTCAAGCAATATGAATTTAAAGATAATTAGTGTTATTGGATAAAATGGATATAGATTTTTGATGGAAAGGATATCCCCACTAGCTATAGATATCATTTCACCCTCTAATGCAATTTTGCTTTACATGAACAATTTAAGCTAGAAGTTAATAGATACGATGTTTTTATAATAGTAGTTATTCCTGTATTATTGGCTCTTTCTATAGATAAGGCCAACTATGAAAAAAACATTTATAAAAGAAAATAGCGGAACCTTCATGTAAAAGGAATCTATTCAGGGGGGATATTCGAAATGAAAAGAATAGTTTCTAATTACCATCTATATACAAGATTAGGAAAATCACTCATAAATATTATTTAAAGAAAATAATATTTATCCAGAAAATTCATACTATTATAATACTTTATACTTATGCTATATTATAGGGAGAATTATTTATTATCTGAATAATCTAAGAATTGGAGTGATTTGAATGAAGAAACTTGGTTTAATTAGTATGTTTTTGATTCTTACAATCTTTATCTCAGCTTGTGGAAGCAATGATGAAAAAAATGCAGATGAGAAAGAGAAAAGTCAAAAGGTATATAAAGTTGGTGTGGATACGACTTATCCTCCTTTTGAATTTAAAGAAGGGAACGACTATAAAGGTATTGATATTGAATTAATCAATGCGATAGCGAAAGACCAGGATTTTAAAATCAAATTTTCTCCAATGGATTTCGGTGGAATCATTCCAGCAATGCAAGCCAATCAGCTTGATGTGGCTATTGCAGGAATGAGTATTACAGAGGAAAGAAAAAAGGTAGTTGATTTCTCATCGCCCTATTTTGATGCAGGATTAACAGTAGTTGTTAAAAAAGATAATACAAGTACTAAATCAGTTAAAGATCTTAAAGGAAAAACCATAGCAGTGAAAAAAGGGACAACAGGTGCTAAATATGCACAGGATAATTCTAAGAAACTAGGTATTAAAGTTGTTCAATTTAATGATAGTCCAGCTATGTTCCAGGAAGTAGCAAACGGTAATGCTGATGCTCTTATAGAAGATTATCCTGTTATCTCCTATGCAATTGCTCAAAAAGACCTTGGATTAAAAATTGTAGGTGATCGTTTGAATGGAGATCAGTATGGTATTGCTGTATTGAAAGGGCAAAACCAGGATTTATTGAAAAAAATAAATGATGGTCTTGCTAATCTTAAAAAAGATGGAACATACGATGAAATAATAAAAACTTATCTTGGTGAATAGATTTATGCTCATTAGGCGCGCTTATAGCGCGCTTTCTTTTTCTAAGGGGTGAATAGAATGGATATAATTGTTGCGGCATTGCCTATGTTATTAAAAGGACTTCAGGTGACACTTTATATCTTTGTGATTGCCATTATCCTAGGTTTTATGATTGGTTTAGTGGTGGCCTTGCTGCGACTTGCTCCCATCAAGATCTTGAACTGGATTGCAAAGGTTTATGTGGATGCAATACGAGGAACGCCATTTATTGTGCAATTGTTCTTTATATATTTCGGTGTGAATTCACTAAATTTGATTTCTTTAAACAGTACTACAGCTGGAATAATTACCGTTGCCGTTAATGCAGGGGCATATTTTGCTGAGATAATAAGAGCAGGGATTCAATCCATCGATAAAGGACAAACAGAAGCGGCAAGATCAATCGGTTTCACTGGTACTCAAACAATGCGATATGTAGTGCTGCCACAAGCCTTTAGAAGGATGCTTCCTACGATTACGAACCAATCGATCATTAGTTTAAAAGATACTTCTCTATTATCCGTCATCGGTATAGCGGATTTAACACAGCAAGGGCAGATTCAGGCCTCGGCCACCTTTGAAGCGTTCAAGATTTGGCTAGTTGTTGGCGTGATTTACTTTATCATCATCTATTTGTTAACCCTTGTTGCTAACTTCATAGAAAGGAGGGTACAAGTTCGATGAGTATCATTACTGTAAAAAACCTGAGAAAATCATTTGGAACTGTCGAGGTTTTAAAAGATATTAATGCAGAAGTGAAAGAAAAGGAAGTAATTTGTGTAATAGGACCTTCTGGATCTGGTAAGAGTACATTTCTGCGTTGCCTGAATCTTCTTGATGAAATTACGGGCGGTGAGGTGGTCATTAACGGACATGATATTACTGACCCTAAAGCGAAAATCAATATAAACAAAGTTAGACAAGAGGTGGGAATGGTTTTTCAACATTTCAATCTATTCCCTCATAAAACCGTGTTGGAAAACATTACGTTGGGGCCTATTAAAATTCGTGCCACTGAAAAAGCGGAAGCGGGAAGATTAGCGCTTGAGTTACTGGATAAGGTTGGGCTAAGGGAAAAAGCAAATAGCTATCCAGGAGAACTATCCGGAGGACAAAAACAACGGGTTGCCATCGCAAGGGCATTGGCCATGAATCCGAAGATTATGCTATTCGACGAGCCGACTTCTGCACTTGACCCAGAAATGGTCGGAGATGTTTTAGAAGTAATGAAACAACTTGCTAAAGAAGGTATGACAATGGTCGTTGTTACCCATGAAATGGGCTTTGCCCGGGAAGTTGGAGACCGTGTCATATTCATGGACGGAGGGTATATTGTAGAAGAAAATGAACCGAATGAATTATTCGGTAACCCTCAGCATGTGAGAACCAAAGCCTTCTTAAGTAAGGTGCTTTAGGCAGGTAGAAATGCATATCACTTAAGAGGTAATAGCTTATAAAACTCACCGACGTTGAAGTTAAAATAAATTAAAGTTGTGCATAACGTGTGGACAAAGGAAAGAGAGAAAAAGGAGCAATCCTAATCCCTCAAGACTTTCTCCTATCCTTGTGCATAACTTTTTTTGTTTTAGAGGTAAAGGTTAATCGTGTTCCGCAGTTTTCAATTTTCCCTGAAAATTTTTTCAAATGTATTTCTTTGATAAGGGAGGTTGGGGATTTTGTCAAATAAATAATCGAATTGAAAATAGACAAGTGATATAAGGTGCAGGATCTATCAGAAAGCGCGCCTAGCTTCAATCATTAATGCAAAAAAGTAACCTATGCATTCAACACCTGCACAGGTTACTTCTCTAGTTACTGGGCCCCGTAACTAATCAAGTTCGTCATGATTCGATATCCTCCTGGAACCTGGCTTTGAATTTGGCGGTAGAGGACAAGGTTGGTGTAGAGATAGGTTCCTTTACCGTAATTAGCCATTAGGATTCCGCCATCAAATGGTTCTTCATTTGGATCAGACATAGAAATGAAAGTTTCAAATCGTTCGTCCCATTTCATTGGGAAGTACAATCCTCTTTCTTGAACCCAATTGTTCCAATCGTCCGTTGTTATTTTGTTTGGATAATTGAAAAGCGCTGATTCTGGTTTCAATATATTTACTGTCGCTTTTTCATCGGTTACTCTCCAGCGAATGGAGGGATTTCCGATTGTAAGTGGATATGGAGCAGTCGTCAGGGCATCCCATCCATCACCCGGTTTGTGGTATTGCACGACAAGGTGACCGCCATTTTCTACATATTTTAGTAAGCGTGCGTTATTTGTCTTTAGATCCTCTCGAGATAGATAGGCACGTATGCCTGTAACAATGGTGTCGTATTGGCTCAAATCACCTAATGCTAAATCATCAGCTGTTAGCTTTGTAATATTAAGACCTGCGTTGCTTAAGTAATCGGCTACTTTGTCAAATCCACTCTCAATGTAACCCACTTTTAGTTTAGCAGGCATTAAAAGCTCAAATGCAACGGTGTTGATTGCAGCTGGATATTGGTAATAGAATGTTCCGATATGGTCATAGGAAATTTCTTGAATGGTAGAATCAAAGGTTTTTCCATTGACAGTAGCTTCTGCTTTAAGCTGATATTCACCATTTTGAATTGTCTTCGGTGGTGTAAGGATGAATTTTACTTGTTTTTCTTCTGATTTTTCATTAAATGATACGGTTGCTTTTTTAGGTGAAACTTTCCAATTTTCAGGGATGTTTAAAGCCACATTTGCTAATGTTTTTCCTTCTGTATAATTTTTTACAGTTACGGTTACTGGTATTTCTTCCTGTACATCTGCTGTGTTTACCACGATGTCTTCAGGAGAAAGGGTAAGACCTACATCAGGAAGGACAGCGATTGTTCCTTCCAATTCTTCTGTGATGGTAGTCTTGGTTTTACCGGATTCATATGAAATGTTGGTTGAAATTGCTGATGTGTCATAAGCATGGTAATAGGTAGCATCTTTTGGAACGTTAATCTGGTAGGTGATGGTCTCTGATTTATTTGGTGCTAGATTGACTGCTTTAGTTTTTGTTTTAGCTTTCCATCCTTTAGGCACGTTCAATTTAGCAGAGACTTTTTTCAATGTTTGTTTTCCGGTATTCTTCACTGTTACGGTTACGTTTGTGTTTTGACCTTTTGTAAGGATCGTGGAGTCTGATTTTGCTTGAACATATAGCCCTGAGGAGACATAACTAACGTTTTGTAATTGCTCTTCTTTTAATGAAAGCTTATGAAGCAAGTCGTTCTTCAACTCAGGGCCTAGCTTTGCCTTTTTAATTTGCGAAGTAAGTGATCGTACATGAGAAAGAGCTGTTTGGGATGTTGTGAAAACACGTTGTTCATTCGGATATGCCGCAACAACATCGTTTAAATCCCGTTGTACATTTTTAAACTCAGATTTTAATTTTGAAGCTGAGACTGGGATTTTATCAGCCCAGTCGGTAAAATTATAAGGTACGCCTGCAAAAAGGTCTGACTGTCCATTCGTATCAACGGCACTTTGTTTCAAATCTAGATGAACCTGGCGAGGTGCTGCAGGGATATCAGAGCCCATTCCTTGGCTTTTATGCAGATAGCGGGATTGTTCTCCAAGCTGTGGATAAGTCATGCCGTATATTGGGTCATAGGTACCGATTTCAATGGATGTGGTGGCTTTATCTGCGAAGGAAACAGGTAAATATAACTTTTTAACTTGCCATACCGATAGACCTTGTTTCAATTGTTGTGGAAAAATAGATGGGTCGGCCGCATCCTTAAAAGCTCTTTCACTTAAGATTGTCATTGTGCGATGATGTCCATGCTGGGTATCATCATTTTGGAAGGATGGCATCAATATATCAGGCTGATATGTTCGGATAAACCGGATAAGCCGTTCATACGTGAGTTCCTCGCCCCATTTTTCTAATGTTTCTTCTGGTGTTTTCGAGAAGCCGAAATCATAGATGGGATCAGAGGTTGTTTCACTGAGATGATAGGCTTTAACCCCGGTAATTTTTGCAGCTTCTATCATTTCTCTTGAACGGATAATTCCAAGAGCATTGTCCAGTTCATCCCCAATTTCATTTTGTCCGCCCTCACCCCTGTTTGCAATCAGGCTGGATGTCTTCACACCTAACCCTCTCGATAAATAGGCGAGAAAGTCGCTGCGCTCATCATCTGGATGGGCACCGCTGTTTAAGAATGTAACAGTTGTCTCGAGTGGCTTGACCGCATTCCATAACTCAACATTAGGTTTTTCTTTTTTTGCTGCGCTACCTGCGAGTGGCAATAGAGAAAAAACTAACAAAAGTGAAAGCAAAGGTACCAAAATTTTTTTCATGCCTTCCTTTAACCCCTTTCAATTTTAATAAAAAACCTAAGCTTCTTTGAAGAATATGAAAAGTAGGTTAGTAATATTACCTAACTAACTTGATAAAAAGCTTATCTAATAATTAACATAATAGGTTATAATTGTAAATGAATCGAAATAACTATTAAAAACAGAGTATTCATAATAATCAAAAAACACCTTGTACTTAAACTTTATTTAAGTTATATTTTTACTTAATTAGTAAGATTTACTAACTAAATAATGTAAGGCCGTGATTTTATGAGTTTTAAGCGAACACCCAATCATCAAAAATACGTAAATAAAAAAAGAATTATCCAATGCATCCAAGAATGTTCATCCATTTCAAGGGCTGAAATCGCTGTTAAGCTTCAGCTTAGTAAACCGACTGTTTCTCTGGTTGTAGATGAACTTATACAGGAGAAATGGGTATTTGAGAAAGGAATAGGAGAGTCCTCTTCTCAAGGGGGGAGACGGCCAATCCAGCTCTTTTTCAATGAGCGAGCCGCATATATCATAGGAACCGATATTGGCGGAACAAAAGTGAAAATCGTTTTATGTGATTTAAGTGGCAACATCCTTGCTGATACTAGTTTTTCAACAAATATTTATCTACAATCAGGTCTTCTTAAACAAATGGCTATTGAAACAGATCGGTTAATTGCAAAGAATCAGATCCCGAAAGACAGGATTTTAGGGATGGGAGTTGGGATTCCTGGTATTACGCAAACAGCAAGTGGATTAGTAATTGAGGCACCGAGTTTAGGGTGGATACAGTATCCGTTTATAGCCGAAGCGAAACGGTATTTTGATTTCCCTATTTTTGTCGACAATGATGTAAATGCTGCTGCTTTAGGTGAACAGTGGCTAGGGAACGCACAGAATAAGCGAAATGTGCTGTTTATTGCAGTTGGCACAGGGATAGGAAGCGGCATTATCTTGAATAACCAGTTATACAGAGGAGCTTCGAGTGCAGCTGGAGAAATGGGATATATGGTAACTAATAAAGAGGATATGAAGCGTGAATTCAAGCCGATTTTCCACAGATATGGCTATTTGGAAAGTGTTGCAGGAGGAAAGTCCATTGGTGCTCATTTTACTAGAGCAGTTCTCAAGGATCCTCATCATTCTTTTTTTGAACGGGCCCAGTCTTCGGAACTATCAGGTGAGGATGCTTTTTTGTTCGCAAAAAAAGGAGACTCGACAGCTATAGCTGTCATTAATGACGCCATCGAACATTTAGCCTACGGAATTGTCAATGCAGCTAGCTTGCTAAATCCAGAGGTCATTATTTTAGGAGGTGGTGTATTAAATTCATCTGAATACATTTTACCTAGAATTCGAGAGATCGTTGATCGATATCTTCCAAGTTTAGTAGAAATGAAAACTTCACAACTGGGAGAAAACGCAGGAGTTTTGGGAGCGGTTTCCCTATTTTTAAGAGAACATGATAGCATTTTGAATTTTCATAATGAGGGGGATTATTAATGAATAATAAGAAAAAGTCGTTTGTTTCAGTGCTAACCTTATCGGCAGCTTTATTGATTTCTGGATGTAGCAGTACAGATACAAAAACGAATTCGAATGCAGGCGGTGCCAAAGAAGAAAAAAGTGAATTAGAAGATAAGATTGTAGTTTATTCACCGCATGGAAAAGATATTTTATCAAAATTCGAGACTCAGTTTGAAGAAAAATATAGCATTGATGTTGAGTGGCTTGACATGGGGTCTCAGGAAATCCTTGACCGTGTTCGATCAGAGAAAAATAATCCGCAGGCAGATGTTTGGTGGGGAGCACCTTCCACGAACTTTAACCAAGCAAAGGATGATGGGCTGCTAGCTGCTTACCAACCTACCTATTCTGATAGTCTTGATGAAGGGTTCCACGATTCAGAATGGTATTGGACAGGAACGAGCCAGACTCCAGAAGTCATCATGTATAACAGCAAGGAACTATCAAAAGACGAAGTACCAAAAGATTGGGATGAGCTGCTTGATCCGAAATGGAAAGATGAAATTATCATTCGCTATCCATTAGCATCCGGAACGATGAGGACGATTTTTTCTTCAATGATTTATCGCACGTATAAGGATACAAATGATCCTCAAGAGGGCTATGAATGGTTAACGAAGCTCGACCAAAATACAAAAGAATATTCAGCCAACCCGGAAATGATGTATAACAAAGTAGCCAAAGGAGAGGGCTCACTATCTGTTTGGGCAATGCCGGACGTTGTCATGCTTAAAGAAAATAAAAACTATCCGTTTGAGTTTGTTATTCCAGAAAGCGGAACACCGGTGTTGACAGAAGGAATTGCCATCGTTGAAGGTGCCAAGCATCCAAAAGCAGCTGAAGCGTTTTATGAGTTTGTGAACTCACCAGAAGCTGCGAAAATTTTAGCTGAAGAATTTTACCGGATTCCGACAAGAAGTGATGTGACGGATTTACCTGAATGGATCACGGACACAGATATTAAAACGATGGATATTGATTGGGATGTTTTCCAAGAAAAAGGTGACGAGTGGATGAAATATTGGGACGAAAATATTAAAAGTGGAGATAAAGAAATTAAAGAATAAGGAAGTGTCGTTGGGATGGCGTCAATAAAAATAGAGAATGTCCAAAAAGCCTTCGGAAAAACGATAGCTATCGATCATTTAAATCTGGAAATCAAAGACGGTGAGTTTTTTACCTTTTTAGGTCCAAGTGGCTGCGGCAAAACGACAACCCTTCGGATGATTGCTGGGTTTTATTATCCAACAAAGGGTGTCGTCCGATTTGGTGACAAAGATATGACGCGAGTACCTCCGGAGAAAAGAAATACTGGCATGGTTTTTCAAAACTATGCCCTTTTTCCTCACATGACGGTTTTTGAAAATGTAGCCTTTGGATTGCGCGTGAGAAAAGTTTCTTCAAGCGATTTAAAGGGGAAAGTGCTGGATGCACTTCGCAAAGTCAGGCTGGAGAACTACTCGGATCGTCAAGTGAGTCAGTTAAGCGGAGGACAGCAGCAGCGTGTAGCCCTTGCGAGAGCACTTGTTATTGAACCGGAAATATTACTGTTGGATGAACCATTAAGTAATTTGGATGCCAAGCTCCGTGATGAGATGAGAGCAGAAATCTTAAGGCTGCAGCGTGATTATAAGATTACGACCATTTATGTCACACATGATCAGGCAGAGGCATTATCCATGAGTGATCGGATCGCCGTGTTCAATTTTGGCGTGTGTCACCAGGTCGGGACTCCGGCAGAAATTTATAATCAGCCCGCTAATGATTTTGTGGCGAGTTTTATTGGTGAGATTAATCTATTGTCCGTTCAAGTGAAGAACGTTCAACAAGAGAATATAGTGGTTACCCTAGAAAACGGTGAAGAACCGGTAAAATTAATTGTACATAATCACACTAATGAAGGAGAGTTAATTCAACAGAATGAAGAGAACCTTGCAGTTTCGATTCGTCCTGAAGCAATCCGTATTCTTGATACGGTCGAAAAAGGAACAAATATTTTAAAAGGAAAAATCGAATCTGTCCAATTCTTTGGATCTGTTGTGAATGTGATGGTGGATGTTCATAACGTGTTACTGAGGGTGGACGTGTTAAACACGCATGAATTCGGATACTTTTATCAAGGGAAGGAAGTGTATGTACAACTTCCGGAGAAACAACTGCGCCTCATCCCGGTCATAAGCGGTGATGCTCCATGATTAAAAATCGTGATACAAGGTTGACGATTTGGCTTCTTATACCAGTTGTATTAGTGCTCGTTGCATATGTTCTTTATCCATCATTGAGAACCTTTTTCGAAAGTTTGCAAAAAGACGGATCGATATCTTTCGGAAATTATCAGGATTTCTTCGTGCAGGAATCGAAAACGAACTTAGAAGCTCTTTGGAACTCTGTTTATATATCTATTTTGAGTGTATTGGCTAGTGCCTTGATTGGTATTCCGCTTGCGATTATTTTTAACCGTTACGATTTTCCAGGCAGAAGCTTCTTTTCAACAGCAGCGATTTTGCCGATTGTTCTTCCATCATTGGTGGGGGTAATGGCCTTTATGTTTTTATATGGAGAATCAGGATTAATTCCAAATGCTATTAAGGATTTGTTTGGTCTTGATAAAGTTCCTTTTAAAATTGGCGGGGTTTCGGGAATCCTGATCGTGCATGCCTATACGATGTATGTATATTTTTATATGACCGTATCCGCTGCAATCAATAAAATTGATCCGTCTCTAGAAGAAGCTGCTTATAACTTAGGAGCGAATAAATTCAAGGTATTTTGGAGGGTGACATTTCCATTATTAACACCTGCCATCGTTGCGGCATCTTTACTTGTATTCATGATTTCAATGGCTTCATTCAGTGCCCCGTTTTTATTAGCCGGTGGGTACCGGGTGTTGAGCTTGCAAATATATTTTTCAAAGATTAATGGGGATATGGAAATTGCTGCTACTCAATCTGTAATACTTTCCATTGTTTCGATTTCATTTCTATTATTTATGCGTTGGTATCAGAATAGAAAAGATTACCGTATGGCTTCGAAAGGAATCGGGGCACATAGGAGTGAAGTGAAAAATCCGCTTATGAAGTGGGTGATGGTTGTAACAGGTATCATCGGCGTACTTATTCTGCTTTTACCGCACTTTACGATTCTATTACTTTCACTTGTGCCGGATGGAACCTGGACGTTTCAAACGTATCCAACAGTATTTAATGTAGAAAATTACCGGCTTTTGTTTGAAGATCCTAATATCTTTAAACCGTTACGAAATAGTTTACTAATGGCTGTTATTGCCACACTAGCAAATTTGGTGTTTGGGGTCATCGCGTCCTATGTTCTTGTCAAACGGAAATTCGTTGGGAAAAGCTTTATTGATATTCTAGTCATGATTCCGTGGGCCTTGCCTGCAACGGTTATTGGGATGAACTTGATATTCGCATTTAATGAACCTAGCGTTTTTTCTTTCGGTCATATATTAGTAGGAACATTTTGGATTTTACCCCTTGCCTATTTCATTAGACATATTCCACTTGTTGTCCGCTCAACTAACGCCGTTCTGGAGCAGCTTGATGACTCGATTGAGGAAGCAGCAAGAAACTTGGGGGCAAAGTGGTTTTATACCTTCAGAAAGGTCATTTTACCGATTATTATGCCGGGTGTTTTATCAGGGACATTATTAGCCTTTATCGAGTCTGTAGGAGAATTCCCAACCTCAGTCCTATTGTATACGATTTCTAACAGACCTATATCTATTGAAATTATGAATCAGCTTCGGATGTTCAATATGGGGCAGGCTGCTGCCTATGGGATGATTCAAATCACGCTGATTGTTATTGTTCTCTTTATTTCGAACAAGTTTTTTGGAATCAAAGCAGAAAAAGCCTTATAAATCGGGGGTACAAAGATGAGCAAGCTGGATGAATTTATCAAAAATGAAGGTAGTGTTTTTCCAGGAAAAACATATGTAGAAGAGCTTTTAATGCCCGTTTTTAATGATCAAAGAGATTACTTATTTCATGTGATGTTCGATATTCATCGCGCACATGTGATCATGCTTTCAGAACAAAAGATTATTAAAGAAGAAGAAGCAAAAATTATGCTGAAGGGGATTCGGAAAGTGGCTCAAACAGATCTCACTCTCCTGACCTATCAACCTCAATTCGAAGACTTATTTTTCATGATGGAGGCAAAGATTGGCGAAGAAATCGGTCATGAGCTTGCAGGAAAGATTCATATCGGTCGCAGTCGTAATGATATGGGAGTTGCAATGTATCGGCTAGTTTTGAGAGGCCATCTTCTTCAATTAATTGGCTATGCAGACCAATTGAGTGAGTCATTATTAGTGCAAGCTGAAAAGCATATAGAAACCTATATTACCGGTTACACGCATACTCAGCCAGCTCAGCCGACTACATTAGGCCATTACTTTCTAGCCATTTATGATGTACTTCAAAGAGATATTGGACGGTTATGGGCAGCTTATGAAACGGTGAACCAATCCCCTCTGGGAGCGGCCGCATTAACCACAACTGGTTTTCCAATCAGCCGGGATCGTACCGCTGAACTGCTTGGCTTTGAGGCGGTTGTTGAAAATTCCTATGACTCGATTGGAGGGGCCGATTATTTATTAGAAACTGCAACTGCAATTATGACGTGCATGGTCAATACTGGAAGATGGATTCAAGATTTTTTACAGCATGTGACAAGGGAGTTTGGTACATTTTATGTAGCAGATCCTTATGTTCAAGTAAGCAGTATCATGCCGCAAAAAAGAAATCCAGTATCAATTGAACATTCCCGATCGATTGCCAGCAGTGCGTATGGAGATGCGCTTGCCGCAATAAATATGATCCACAATACTCCATTTGGCGATATCGTCGATACGGAAGATGATTTACAACCCCATTTATATCGAGCATTTTCGAATGCAGGCCGTGTCATGAAACTAATGTATGCAGTCATATCAACCTTGAAAGTAAATGAAGAACATACAAAAAAAATGGCCGCAAAATCTAGTATCACGGTTACTGAATTAGCAGATACTCTATCAAGAGATTATGAGATATCATTTAGGAAAGCTCATTCCATAGCTAGTCATATCGCCAAACGGTCGATAAGTGAAGGGAAAGAGTTATATGACTGGGACACAAAAGACATTAACAAGATTATTAATGAATTCGTTTCAGTGAATATAGCAGAAGACGAATGGAAAAAAATCATCTCTCCCGAATATTTTGTGGAGATTAGAAGCATTCAAGGAGGGCCTAGCCCGAAAGAGGTTTCGAGGATGATTGTGAATAGAAAACAAAAACTAGAAAAACAGGTGCAGGAATATAAAGAAATTGTTAAAGCTTTGAATGATAGAAGGAAGGCTTTAGTGGAGTATTGAGGTTGCAGCTTTGGAAAATCCCGTAATCAGAACAAGTGGAAAAGTCAGCATAATGATTAAAGGCCTGGGAGGAAGTTGCCTGGGTTTTTTTAGGTTCATTCCATTTTATTTAAATGTCATCTAACTATTTACAGGGCTAGGGCTCTGATAAATAATGCTGTTGATAATTGAATGTAGCGAACGAATGTTCTAAAATGAAAGAACAGAACGAGAGTGAGGTGTATCGAATGGCTTTGTAAGAGAATATAGTAAAATGACTAGAAAGCTTTAAAATGGAGGATTAGAACAGATGGATGAGAAAAATCAAGAATTATTAGAATCAGATCTCAGCGTTCAAAATTCGGGGGCTTCCTCTGACACAATTCATAGTGACCTTCTTGCAACAAAGGAACTTGTTTATAGCCCTTGCAGGTTTGAGTTCTCACAACCACTAATAGAGGCACAAAACGCTGAATATGGAGCCTATATATTCAAGTTGAATACCCTTTCCATTAGATTTCGTGTGGCTAAAATCACACCTACAAAGGTTGGACAATTTGTGACTTTGTGGGAGAGAATTGGGGATGGAGCGATTCAACCATATGACATATCAGATCCAGTTGATTTGTTTGTTATTAGTACTCGCAAAGGTAATAACTTTGGTCAGTTTGTATTTCCAAAAGCTGTTTTATTTGATCAGAATATAGTATCTAATAAAGGTAAAGGTGGTAAACGAGCAATACGCGTTTACCCACCTTGGGACAAGCCTACTAGCCGTCAGGCACAAAAAACTCAGATATGGCAGCTAAAATATTTCATAGAGATACCTATAAATACACCAATAGACTGTGTTCGTGTTCAAATGCTTTACAGTCCAAATCACGCAAGTCAATTAGAAAAATAATTATGATCTCTATGGATTTGGGAATATGTACAATTGAGTCGTAATAATTTGATGAATTTTCAACATTATCGTTTAACATAGTAAAGAATAAAAGAATCTGCTGATTACCATGACTCATGCTGTCACTCATTACTCATGTACTAAGAGAAAAATAGACGGTAAAGGGAGAAAAACTCCAAAAAAAGAAGTGTGTATCCTTTATGGGGTATGGGATACATAACAATCGAAAGGCTCAGTCTTTTGAACCTTTCGATTGTATAATTTACGGTGCATTTTTAATCCCCAAAAACCACATCAAAGAAGTACTTCATATATCGTTAACAGATTTAGATTATTTTGCGGGATCTAGAACCGAGAGCTTTCTGAATGCGAGACTTACCGTAATCATAACAAAGAAATTCACCACTAAGGCAATGATTCCAACATTCAAATCTTTCGCTGCCTGTGGTAAGGATGGAAACATGGTACCTATTGTTGAATGACTAAGCGTAATGTAGGTTACGATAGCCAATCCGCAGATGATCCCGGAAATTGCTCCATATTTATTAATGGTATTAGTTTTTTTCAGGCTAAAGAGAAGAGACGGAAATAACTGTGTGATAAGACTGTATCCCATGAGAATTAATGCAGACATCGTTTCGCCGCCGTTTAAGGTAAAGTAGACTGCTATTAATGCAATAACAGGAACGAGGAACTTTGCTAATCTTACAACGTTCCGATCGGATACTGCAGGTGCAAATTCCTTATAGACGTTTTTCGCGAGCAGTGTAGCAACACTCATTAAAAGCATGGATCCTGGTACTAATGCGGTCAGCATTCCAGCTCCGCCGATTATGCCTATAAACCATGGATCAAAGGTCTCGATCGAAAGGCGCAGTAATGAGAGGTCTGCATCTGCCCCAACGAGTCCAGGAACTTTCAATATAGCTGTAAATCCTACAAAAAAGACAAATAACAACATGAGCGTATATAACGGGCTGATAATAGCATTTTTACGAAATACTTTCCCGCTGCGCGCCGAATAGACAGCGCTGAAAACTTGGGGCCACATGTAAAAACCAAATACAAGCAATATTACCGTGGAGATAAACCATGAAACACTAAGCCCCTGTTCAGGAAGCTTTAGAAAACCAGGCTTGGCTGCATTTACGGCCTCAAACATCGGTTGAAAACCACCAAAGTAATGAATAGGAAGATAAATTCCTAAGAATCCTATAATCACGATCATCATGATATCTTTAATGACTGCTGTCCAAACTGAGCCGTGTATTCCAGAAATCATAACATAAATGGTAAGGCTGATTGCTCCCATCCAAACCGCGGTAGACATTGAAATTGCTCCATAAGATGCTTCTGAAACAATAATCCCTAATCCTTTAAGTTGCACGACAATCACTGGAATCATCGATACCACACCGACAAGTGCTGCCAGAATTCCTAAACTTGGGCTCTTATACTTGCTTACAAAGAAATCAGATTGAGACATTAGACTATTTTCTTTGGCATATTTCCATATTTCCGGAAGAAGCCAATATGACAATACATAAGACAAAGTAATGTAAATAAGGACGTATAAAGCGGGTGCACCCTTACCATAAGCCCAGCCGCTGCCGCCAAGAAAGGAAAAAGTCGTATAAATTTCTCCAGCCATCAATAGAAAGACGAATATAGCACCAAAACCACGGCCTCCAACTGTCCATTGTTCCAAATTCATGTCTTTTCCTTTTGAAGATCGAATACCTAAAAAGATTGATAAAAGTAAAAATCCTAAAATAATTAAGAGGGAAATATTCATTCCTGGTCACCTTCCCGATTTCTGGGGTCCAACTTATACATAATGCCCAAAATAACGGAAGTAAGGACCACCCACATAGCCATCCAAAACATATTAAAAGGCAACCCTAATACATAAGGTTCTATTCTGTTAACAAAAGGAAGAAATCCTAATATGCCTATAAACGGAACTAGAGTAAGTATATATATAATCTTCATTAATCAAACCCCTCCATTCTATTCTAAATGAAAGTCATTCATATCGACTTAAAGTACCTCACTATTTTAATATAAAATTTACTGTGGATGCAGTATATTTTTAGTAGCACTTCTCTGTGTTAGCAAAATAAACTGAAAAAAGGAAGGGAGTGTCCCTTCCTTTTAATTCCTTCGAACATGAAAAATGGCTACTTCTTTTTCTGATAGTTATAGAGTACGAGTAAAAGAATGAACCAGATTGGCGTCATTAACAGTGATACCCGTGTAGCTTCAGCGAATAGCATAACGATTAGGATGAACAGAAATAATCCTAAAATAACGTAATTGATAAAGGGTGTAAAAGGAGCTTTGAAAGTTGATTGGGCTCTCAAATCCGGACGTTTTTTCGTATATTTGATATGAGAAATCAAGATGATGCTCCAAACCCAAATGAAACAGATGGCACTGATTGTTGTCACTATTGTAAAGGCCTGTTCCGGGATCATTTTGCTTAGCAATGCCCCTAGGGAGACGACGATTGCCGATGTAAACAAGGCATTACTTGGAACAGCATGTTTATTTAATTTTGCTAATTTTGCAGGAGCATCGTTATTATTGCTTAACGTATAAAGCATACGGCTTGTTGAAAATAAACCGCTGTTGCCGGCAGATGCAGCGGATGTTAGGACGACAAAATTGATAATCCCTGCAGCGACTGGTATGCCGATTAGTGTAAAGACTTCTACGAATGGACTGCTTGATGAATCCAGCTGTGTCCAAGGATTGACGCATAAAATGACGAGTATAGCACCTACATAGAAAAGTAAAATTCGGACCGGGATTTTATTGATGGCAGACGGTATATTTTTTTTCGGGTTTGCTGTTTCTGCTGCAGAAACACCAATTAATTCGACCCCTACAAAGGAGAAGACAACCAGTTGTAAGGATAGCAGGAAGCCGGATACGCCGTTCGGGAACATGCCTCCGTGGCTCCAAAGGTTGGTGAGTGAAACGGTTCCCGTGTTTGTTTTAAAGCCAATGACTAACAGGATGATGCCTACAATAATCAAGGCAACAATCGTGATAACCTTAATGAGCGCGAACCAGAATTCAAGTTCTCCAAACAATTTAACGGTCAATAAATTCAATCCTAACAGAATGACCAGGCAGGCAAGAGCCGGTATCCATTGAGGGATATTGAACCAATATTGCATATAGACACCAACCGCGATGATATCGGCCATGGCTGTCATGATCCAACAGAACCAATAGGTCCATCCGGTCACGAATCCAGCCCACGGCCCGATATATTCGGTAGCGAATTCGGTGAATGACGTATAACCTGCGTTGGATAAAAGTAATTCCCCTAAAGCCCTCATAACAAAAAATAAGGCAATCCCTATAATAAGATAGGAAAAGATAATGGATGGACCGGCCAATTGGATGGCTTTACCGGATCCAAGAAATAAACCGGTACCAATGGTTCCTCCTATTGCAATTAATTGTATATGGCGATTTTTTAAATCTCTTTTCAATTCCTGTTTAGCCAATTTGAGCATCTCCCGTTGTTTTTCATCTTAGTCGTGTGGAGCGTGATTCTATATTCCGTATAGCTCGTTTTTTCACCTCGCTTATGCCATTAAATGGCAATATCTTGGATTTTAGACAATAAAAAAAGAGATTGGATACTACCAATCTCGTCAGGTTAAAGAATAACAATTCATCATTCGTTACTCTTCTGTCCTTTTGCCTGAGATTGTGAATCCTTCGGCGCTGTACTATGTACAGTCTCTCCAGAAGCTGCTCCTGCTATAGTGTGATCCATAGCATTCAACGCTTACTAGTATGCGGTTGTAATAAATGTCCGTCTGTGGAAGAAATGAATCTTCTTTCGGTCATTTGTCATTATATTTAAATAACAATAATATAATATTGGAATTCTATCATTGTTTATTCTATAGGTCAATATGGAATTGGAAAGTTAGGCCGTCATTCTTGGTATTTCACAATATTATAGGCTTTCTAGTTGTTTTTTTCTATACAATCCATGCCATAGGAACTGGCACTTTAATCGCGGTTATTATCTGAATAGCGTGATAAATTTTAGCTGAAAAGGTGAAAGGAATTATGGAGATAAAAACAGTATCAATTATTGGATTAGGAGCACTGGGCATTTTATATGGACAACATTTATCAAAGGAAATGCCAACCTTATGACCATGTTTTTTTAGTTTATTAAAAGTGCAGGCGATTGAAACAGTAGTCCTATTGATGAGCATAGAAAATTTTATTGTTAATAACAATAGCGTATTTTGCGATATAAAACCAATCCATAATCAGTTAAAAGTGAACTATAAACTGGAATGCAAAACCTTCATCGTAATTATAATGGAAAATGGAGATTCATTCCGTTAAGAATGAATCCGCAAATAAAAGCTGAATTGAGATCATAAAAAAGGTGTCAGGCATCCTCTTGGGTTTATGTCCCCAAAGATCCCTGACAATATTAATGAGGAAATTAAACTTTTACCACACGTTTATAGCCAACCTCGCTGAATAATGGATTTGCAGGAAGTACAAACATTTCATCATCTAAGTCTAGTTGTATCGGATGAGAGAAAATATCTCCGTTATATACGAATGAGTGATATTCACCAAACTCACCACATGGATCTACATCCTCTGGTAAATCTTTAATAAATTTATGGTCCAGATCTCTTCCTAAAAAAGAAGGATCGAGCTTATCTAAACGAATGCTGACTATTTTCGCTTTATACCCTAAATCAAGAAACTCCTGGACTAGCTGTTTCGGGTTGATTCCGGCTAAAGGAAGGATTAGTTCATAACCATTAGACTCAACTAAGTTCTTTTTGTATTCGATACAATCTTCCAGAAAAAGATCTCCAAATGCAATTTTGGAGATACCTTGATTGCCAAAAAAATTCATGGCGCCAATTAGGCCATTTTCAAAACCTTTTCCATCATATAAAGGATATTGAATTTTGTATAATGGAATTCCAATGGATGCTGCTTGAGCTTGGATCAATTTAAAATCAACCATGTGTCCGGATGTTTCATCATCAGTCGTAACGGTTGTAATTAATGATACGACTTCATATTTGTTTTCTTTTAACAGCTTATGAAGCATATACGTGGAATCTTTGCCACCACTAAAACAAGCTATGATCTTTTCTTTCAACATCAGCCCATCTCCCTTTTGTTCCCGTTTATTTCTAGCGTACTCACTTTAGCTGCGTGAATCAACAAAGAAGGGGGGCGAGTAGAGTGCATACAGTCATCACCTGTTAAGTTTATTGAAATTGTTACGAGTAAATTGGTGGAATTCACGAGTAAAACATGAAAATTCACGAGTTAAGTGTGCTCTATTATATAGAAAAACTATATATCCTACTTTTTAAGGTACGAATGTTGAGTTAAAAGTATGTATTAGATTAATTGAAACCTTTTCGCTAAAGAATGTGTCTACTCCTAAAGATTTTCATAGTATATAACATCCTCTCTACATTATCTGAGAAAGGGGGTTATATTTTGGAAAAGACAAAGCTTACCGGACGGATCGTTACACCTGATGATTCTGAATATGAGCAGGCAAGAATAAATAATAATTTAAGCTTCCCAAAATTCCCAAAGATAATTGTATTTTGTCAGAATACAAAGGATGTACAAAATGCATTGAAGTGGGCGAGGGAGAATCATATACCTTTTCGGGTGAGGAGCGGCCGACATAGCTATGAAAATTTTTCATTAGTAAATGGCGGTCTTATTATTGATGTCAGCGAAATGGATAGAATCAAGGTCAATCGTGAAAAAATGATTGCGAAAATAGAAGCCGGAGCTAATTTAGGGAAGGTATATAATAAATTATGGGAATACGGCACGACTATCCCTGCAGGTACCGAAAGCAGTGTAGGCCTTGTCGGCCTTACGCTTGGCGGGGGAATTGGCATGTTAACGCGGTTGTTTGGACTTACTTGTGACAATCTGATTGAACTAGAAATGGTAAGAGCGAGTGGGAGTAAAGGTGCTGAACTCATTAAAGCAAACAAGAATCATAATAGTGATTTATTTTGGGCTTGCTGCGGTGGGGGAGGCGGGAACTTTGGTATTGTCACATCCTTTACATTCAAGGTGCACCCCATTTCTAGGGTTTCAGTCTTCTCCATTACATGGGGATGGGAAGATTTCGAAGAAGTATTTAATGCATGGCAAAATTGGGCACCTCACACGGATGAACGACTAACATCAGAAATAGAATTTAAGTCAAAGGAAGTAAACCAAATTATCGCTCAAGGTGAATTTGTAGGTACGTCATCTAAGTTAAAGCAACTTCTTCAGCCGTTAACGAGAACTGGTTCACCAACTAGTGTATTGATAAAGGAAGTCCCATATATTGAAGCTGTACGGTTCTTTGACGATCCGAGTGGAAATCAATCAGCCCATCGAAAGAGATCAGGATCTTTTATTAATAAACCTTTTCCGAAGAAAGCGATCTTGACGATGAAACAATTTTTAGAAAAAGCACCAAATGAAAATTCAGGCATTTGGCAACAATCTCTTGGAGGAGCAGCAGGCAAGGTCGAACCAAGGGAAACGGCTTTCTATTACAGGAACGCCATTATAGCCCAGGAGTACCTAGCTACATGGAACAATCCTGAAGAAGAACGGGAAAACATACGCTGGATCAAAGAATTAAGGAGTGCCTTATCACCTTATACGAATGGTGACTATGTGAATTGGCCTGATCGGCAAATCAAAGATTGGCCAACAGCGTATTATGGAGAAAATTTTAGACGGCTTCGAGAAGTGAAAACAGCATATGATCCATTTAATACGTTTAAATTCCTTCAAAGCATCCCAGGTTTTAAGAAAAACAGGGGCGCTCCTTTTTTATAAGGTTTGCCTAATCTATGTGAGTAACTAAAAAGGCCTAATCCACTTATGGGTATAGGCCTCTTATCATCTAGCTTTTGTGACATTCTGTTCTTATTTACTCCGTTTTTTGAGTTTGCATTACACTGTAAACTTGACTTACATATGATTGGGCTTGGGCGATTTCCGAAGCAGCTTGTTTAATTGCTTCTTGTGCCAAAGTTGGGTCCGACGAAGATTTTTCAATTGCTTGACTAAGTAAAGTTTGTGTAAGAGTGACATTTGCTTTTGCTTGATTTAATTGATTGACATCGATTTGTTGTTGAGGCATTAATTTTTCTCTCCTTATTTCCTTTTTTGAATACTCCTTTAGGATGACCTTTCTTTTCTTTTTTATAAGGAGAAAAAATATAAAACGTAAAACACGATGATCCTGAATTCCCCACCCAAATCATTGGAACATATAAGTTGGGAATTTGGGTATTTTTACATAAATGAAGTTAAATGTGTAACGAATAGATAAACTAGTCGTAGCGAAAATAAAGAGTGTAGCAAAATGTAGTGTATAACTTGTGGACAATGCAAAGAGGATATGGAGTAATTCTCATCCCTCAAGCCTCGTAGCAAAATTAGTGTATAACTTTTAGAAACACAATGTTGAAAAGTTATTAATAATTTTTTAGTCAATGTATCATCCTTTCCAGGATTAAAAATCAATAGTTTATGTCTTGAGCTTTTACAACATATTTTTCCTATAATAAAATACGATTTTTGGTAAGACAAAAAAACAAGATATGTTAAACAATCAGGTTGCTGTTAGTGATCCACAACTCGGAAAATCTTGTTGATTATTAGAGTGGAAACAATGAAATAATAAGTTGTTTATGGTACTTTTAATTTAAAAAGGTAGGAGTAATATGATGACGGATTTGAATGAATGGTTTGAAAAGGGGATTCCTGCTAAAGACTTTGTTGCTTCGATGAAAGTTCATAAAGAAAGCTTACAATCGATTTATGATCGGTTTTCTATTTCGAAGGTAGACCAAGATTTTTTTTATGATTTAAAAGCAAAAGACCTTCGAGTTATTATCATTACTGAAGACTGGTGCGGAGATGCGATGATGAATATACCTATTTTTTTAAACATTGCAGAGGCCTCAAATATTGAAACTCACATGGTTTTACGTGATCAAAACCTTGAGCTTATAGACCAATACTTAACAAATGGAACGGCGCGTTCAATTCCTATTTTTATATTTATTGATAAGAATGGTGAAGAAAAAGCGGTTTGGGGGCCTCGTGCACCAAAGGTACAAGAGTACGTAATGGAGTTTCGATCAGTTCTGCCAGCTAGGGATGACGAAAGCTTTGAGGCAGAGCAAAAAGAAGTATTTAAAAAAATGACAGAAGCTTTTTCTGAAGATAAACAGCTTTGGAACGAAGTATACAGCAGTATAAAAGAAACCTTAGCAAAAATATAAACTTTGGATTTCCTCCTCGTTTTATACGTGCATATTTTATTGTTCTATAAACTCGAATACCTCACTTAAAGCGTCTTTGATAAGAAGAGAGGCGGGGGTGTAGACCAATAAAAACGAGTGTAAAACGTAAGCTGTTTTACACTCGTTTTATTATTTGCAGGGGTTTTTCTATATGGTAAGGACATGGTTCATACTTTGGTTTTGGGGCAACCTTTTTCATTTGATTATGATTCTGGAATAATGGTAACGCCAATGGTTCGAATTGGAGAATCCTGTTTAGCATTTTGTTTCGTGGCTTTGTAGTATTTTAACATTAGATCGTTTAATTCATTTTGAAAGTTAATAAAACTTTCATCATCAAGCTTTAGTTCTAAAAGTGAAAAGGTTGAACCATCTTCTGAGCAATCTCTTTCTTCTAATTTAGTAAGGTAATTTTGATATTGAGTCATAAGTGATAATTGATAATAAGAATAATAGTTCAATTTGTTCTCATTAGAAGATTTTTTCCATTCTTCTCCACTAAGTCGTGCTTCTTCTTCATTTAAAACGTAGTATTTTTCGGAAACCGATCTCACTTTTTTCTCTTTCACAATGCGAATAACTCCAGAATCTAGCAAAACTTGTATATGTCGATACAATGTTGCTTGAGGTACATCTTTTATGATTTTTAACATTTCCAGTGGTGTTAATCCATTTTCTCTGTTTCTCATTAAAGCTTGGGAGATCTTAATTCTTACAGGGTGCATTAGAATTTCAGCTTTATTAACCATTTTATTCTCCTTACATTAGAAATTTGTTACTACGTAATGCTAATCAATTCCATAATCAGTGTTCTTTTCTTATCATATAGATCCCGAATAATAACTTAATTTTGTCATATAGTGTAATGGTTAAATCGTTTTCATTTAAGTAAAATAATAGTAAAAGAATACATTTAATCAATTTAGGAATTTTTAACTTAATATATTTTGAAGAAAGTAATGCATTTTTTAAAATTTATATGTAATTTTTTTAAAAGATGAAATGTGTTCTACAATAGGATAAAAAACCCTAGGTTGTAGCTTACATAAATCCCACTATATAATAGTATTATTTATAATGATAATATTATCATTATAAATAATACTAAAACAATATTTTTAAAAGAAAAAAATAGGTGTAATATTCCAATTATCATGTTACCATTATTGATAATGATAACACTTTATTTCAAGTTATTTTAAATTATAGGAGTGGTTGGTATGCAATTGCATTACGGATGGGACGAATTTAAAAATATTGATTTCATGTCTTTTCTGCCGATTATTTTACCGGTAATTGCTATTGAAATGATTTTAGTCCTTATAGCTTTAATTGATTTATACAGACATCGAAAAACGAGGAAATATATTTTATTGTGGACTCTCATTATTATTTTTGTAAATATTCTTGGTCCAATACTGTACTTTGTTATTGGTAGAAAGGACAGTGACAGAATATGAAATTAGAAATCAAAAATGTTACTAAAAAATTCAAAGAAAAAACAGCAGTTAATAATTTTTCAATGGAACTAAAATCAGGGGAATGTGTTGGATTGATAGGGCCTAATGGGGCAGGTAAATCGACACTAATAAAAGTTATTGCAAATATTATAGATCCAAGTATGGGAGAAGTCTTACTTGGAGGTAAGAAAATTTCAAAAATGAAAAGGGAAATAGGGTACTTACCACAATACCCAAACTTTTTTCAATGGATGACTGCTAAAGAAACCCTTACTTTTATGGGGGAGCTATCAGGAATAAAGAAGGAAGAATTAACACGGAGTATTCCAGAAATCATGTCGAAAGTAGGGTTAAGTGGGGAAGAGAATTCAAGGGTAAGAACCTTTTCAGGTGGAATGAAACAGAGACTTGGAATTGCACAAGCATTGTTACATAAACCATCTTTGATTGTAATGGATGAACCAGTTTCGGCATTAGATCCAATTGGTCGAAGAGAAGTTCTAAATATAATAGAAGAAATAAAGAAAGAGACGACAATTTTATTATCAACACATATATTAAGTGATGCAGAAGAAATATGTGAGAGATTCGTCATTATAAAGAATGGTGAAAAAATTGAAGATACTACAATGACAGAATTATTAAATAGGAATAGTGAAAATAAAATTAATGTTGATTTAACCGTTAAAAGTCAAGAATGGATTGAAATCGTTAAAAGCCTGAACTTTGTAAAAGGTGTAGAGGTAATGGGAAATAAATTGAAAATAGAAGTGGAAAATATAGAATCAAACAAGAATTTGTTACTGGCTAGTGCTCTGGAACACAATGTTGATCTTGTACGGTTTGAAATAGATAACGATACATTGGAGGAGATATTCTTAAAATTGGTGGTGGAAAAATGAATAATTTTACCGTTTTAGCGAAAAAGGAATTTGTGCAGATGGTACGTGAATTCAAAGTTATTTGGCTGCCTCTTGTATTTATATTTTTAGGATTAACTCAACCGGTTGTAAGTTATTATTTACCTTCAATATTAAAAGCACTAGGTGGAGGCCAAGGGATCACCATTGATCCAGGCATGGCTGCTCAAAAAGGCGGCGAAGTACTAGCTAGTACATTAGGGTCTCAATTTGATCAGTTAGGAGTCATGATTATTATCGTTTCCATGATGGGGGTCGTACAGTCTGACAAAGCAAATGGTATGTTAGCCTTTATTCTTTCAAGACCTGTAACGGTTGGATCTTATATAAGTGGAAAAGTCATTTCCAATTATCTGTTTGTTGCATGCAGTGTAGTGCTAGGATACTTGGTTTCATATCTGTATGTTATTTTATTGTTTACGAGTGTTGATTTTGTGGACTTAATATTAGCTTTGTTGTTCTATCTGATGTGGATTCTATTTATAGTTTCATTCACGACAATGATCAGTACTATTTTTAATAGTCAGGGTATTATTGCATTAATTTCAATAGTATTTCTGCTGGGCTGTAGAATCGTGGTGGGTTTAAGTCCTGTTATAGACAATGTGAATCCGGCGAGTATGAGTAAACATGCTATGGAAGTACTTATTTTAGGAACAGTCAATACAGATGTAATCTGGAGTGTATTATCAACAATTGTATTGACAGCACTAACAATCTTAGTAACAAACATATGGATTTCTAAAAAGAAATTTAATATTGAATAAGTAGTAGATAGAAATGTGTTAATCATGAAGTGATGGGGGGATGACAACATTGTTAAGCATCACAGATTTAGAAAAAAGTTACTCAACCAAGAAGATATTAAACGGTGTAAATTTAAAAATAAAAAAAGGTAAAATTTTATCGAACCACAACCTTAGAATAATAGATGAAATCTATATTTAAAAGTTGTGGTGATCTCAGACACTTTTGGGTCTTTTTTTATAATACCATCGGTTTCAAAGACAAGGTTTTAAAGGAACTTGACGCCCTTTTCTATCTGCTTAGAGTTTGAGCCTACTATCCTTATAAATGATTTGATGGAATAACAATCTACCATATCGAACGCCCCTCACACAGTAGATTTCGTATTTTTGCTAATGAAGCTTGATTTAAACAAATAAAGAAATACAATTGTGAAAGTAATTAAAGAGATTCTATTTATTCGGTTTATGAATTTGTCTACTCCTAAGATGTTAAGGGCCTTTAGTTTAATAAGGGTCAAAGAAATGAGCAAACTTTTTTATAAAAGAATAAATTCAATTAAATATATTAAGAGCGTGTTTTGAGCAAACTTTTTTCAAAACACGCTCTTTCTTTTTGTTCGTTTACGTCTTTTTCTAAGAACTCATGAATATGACGCATTGGTTTGTGTTGAAGTTTACTGAAGTCAAAAGCCGCATTGCCTAAGATGGATATTGTAAATACCCGTTCTCTACGAAAAGTCATAGACCCATTGAAAAAGATTTGGTATTCTACAAATGTACATATAAATTCATAAGAACTAACAGGTTGGGGGAGAAATTAAGATGAAAAAACTAGCAAAGGCATTAACTGTAGGAGTATTAGCTCTAGGATTACTGGCAGGAGTTGGAGCAAATAAAGGGGAAGCTGCAACAGTAACAAAGCCGATCGGTTCAACTTTCTATAAGAGCGCCTTAGTAGGTACTACCTATAAGGTTCAAGATTATAAAGGTAATACAATTAATGCAAAAACAACTAAAGCTGTAACGTTAACTCCATATGCAACAAATAAAAACTTTTCATATGCTACAGTAACATTTGTAGATTATGATAAAGTAGGAACAAAGTGGGTCAAGTATACAAAAACAGCCAAAGGATATTTCTTTACTCCCATTAAAAATGGTATAACTTTCAATGAATATACGAATGTAAAAAAAGGAATGACTTATAATCAAATGGTATCTATCACAGGTGAATATATGAAATTAGATTCAACATATACATCTGGCGGTATTACCGAAAAAGATTATATCTGGAGCCTTTTCAATGACACTTCTCACATATTTGTTGATATGGCTTTTGAAAACAACAAGTTAACATACAAAGGTTATTCTGTAAGTGAATATTAATAACAAAAAAGCCCCTCTCGTGTTGAACTATACCCCGGATAACGGACACACATAAAAAAGTGTCCCTTATCCGGGTTTTTTTATGTTTCAATAGATGTAATGAGTATGAACGGAGGGTTTCTATGAGTAAGAATATATATACTGAATTTCAGATTAAAGAACTTGAAAAGAATCCAAATATCATTAGTGCTTCCGAGCGATCTA